>JAIMBM010000298.1 GCA_023511475.1 Anaerolineae bacterium | reverse complement strand
GAGGAGGGGTTCCGCAACATTGGGGTGCTGGGCCCGTCCTGGTGGTCTCTGCACAATGTCGAGGGGCGCGCTGCGAAAGGCCATAGTCGAGGGGCCCCGGCCCGCGGACAGCGATTCCGCTCGGGCGGCGCCGGCTGCCGAAGCAATCTCCGGCACCCGAGAAGGGCGGCTCGCGAGCTGCCCCTTCGCTTCACCAGGCCTCCGGGCCGACCCCGGCTGCGATCAGTCCCGCATCAGAGCTACAACCGCCAGGCGGCGCTTCGGCTTGCCAGGCTCTGCCCTCCAGGCCATAATTGGCACTGTAGTGCCCCTCGCAGGAACCGAGACCTGCGGCACGCGGAGGTCCAGCCATGCCCCTGAGCGAGGCAGCAAGGGCGATTGTGCGCTTCCTGGCGGAGGAGGACCGAGGGCAGCGCGGATGCGACGAGGAGACGGTCCGTGCCCGCCTGCACCTCACGGACGAGGCCTATGAGGCGGCCCTGAGCGAGCTGCTCGACTATGGCCTGATCGGCCCGACCCTGGCCGCTGCGGGCGAGACGGGAGGGCGGCTCGTCGTGAGCGCGGAGGGCCGGGAGGCGCTCGCGCGCGGCTTTGCGCCGGAGAGTCTGCCGCTCACCCCCATCGCCCTCGCCCGCAACCCCATCGTGGCGGCGAGCTGGGCCATCGACCGGCTGGCTGCGGCACAGGAGCTGCCCGAAGGGCGCGACGCGCTCGCGGACGAGATCGTGCTCGCCGTGTTGGGGCTCCTGCAGATTTCCGGGGAGTGCCTGCCTCCTGATACGATCGAGATGGTGCAGGCCGCGGCGGAGACCCTCATGGCCGAGGTGCGCCGCCCCGCGCCGCGGCTCGACGTGATCCGCGACGCCCTCCGCGTTCTGGGCTTCCCCGATGGCACGCTCGCCCTCAACAGCCCGCTGGTGACGGCCCTGCCTGCCCTCGCGTCCGCGATCGACGCGCTGCTTGTCTAGGCGATCACCCCCAGCCGTCTGCCTACCCGCTCAAAGGCCTGCAGGCCGTACTCCAGGTCCGAGCGCTCGAGCATGGCCGAGATCATCACGCGGATGCGCGCCTTGCCCCGCGGCACCGTCGGGAAGCCGAGCGACATGGCGAAAACGCCCTCCTCAAAGAGCTGGCGGGAGAACTCTTTCGCCAGGGGCGCCTCGCCGAGCATCACCGGCGTGATGGGGGTCACGCTCGCACCGATGTCAAAGCCGAGGCGCCTCATCTCGGCCTTGAAGAAGCGGGTGTTCTCCCACAACCTGTCGACCAGCTCCGTGGATTCCTCGAGGAGGTCTACCGCGGCGATGCAGGCGGCGACGTCCGCCGGAGTAGCCGCGCTGGAAAAGAGGAAAGGCCTCGCCCGCTGCCGCAGATAGTCGGTGATCAGCTTCTTGCCGGCCACACAGCCGCCCACGACCCCGAAGGCCTTGGACAGGGTGCCGACCTCGACATCGACCTTGCCGTGAAGGCCATAGTGGTCCACGATGCCTCGCCCGCCGCGGCCGAGGACCCCCTCGCCGTGGGCGTCATCGACCATGAAGAGGCAGCCGTAGCGCTCGGCAACCTCGTACTCCCTGTCCAGCGGGGCGATGTCGCCATCCATGGAAAAGACCCCATCGGTGATGACGATGGCACGGCGAAAGTCCTTTCGCCGCTCGGCGAGGACCTTCTCCAGGCCGGCCGGGTCGCAATGGGGGAAGCGCACGATCTCGGCCCGCGACAGGCGACAGCCGTCGATGATGCTGGCATGGTTCAGCTCGTCGGAAAAGATGCCGTCACCGCGCTCGACGAGTGCCGGGATCACCGCCAGGTTGGCATAGAAGCCCGACTGGAAGGAGATGACGCCCTCCACCCCTTTGAAGCGGGCGAGCCGCTCCTCCAGCTGGAGGTGGATGTCCATCGTGCCGGCGATCGAGCGCACGGCAGCAGGGCCTACGCCGTACTGCTCGATGGCGCGTTTCGCTGCCTCCTTCAGCCGGGGATGGTTGGCGAGGCCGAGATAGTTGTTGGAGCAGAGGTTGAGGACCTTCTTGCCGTCGACCACCGTCCAGGCCTGCTGCGGCGACTGGATAGTCCGGATGTTGATGAATAGACCCTGATCCTTGAGCGCAGCGACATCCTCTTCGATGAAGGCCAGCTTGTTGGTAGCCATGGTTTCCTCTCCCGGGCCAACGGCCCCGAACCCACCACACGAGCCAGACGTCCAGCCGCCCGCAGGAGCCTTTCGCCTCCCTCACACCGGGCACTGGACGGCAACGAGCCTGAGCCACTCCGCAACCTGATCGTAGAGCGCCGGGTCGGCCGGATTGGCGTTGACGGCGGCGGCGTACGGCGTGCCCTGCGCGCTCAGCACAAAGACGAGATGGCTGGTGCCCGTATCGCCGGCCAGCAGACGCTCGTACTCCCGGCTGACCTGCGCCCCCGGATCGGCGAGGATGGGAAAGTGACAGGCGAGGCCTCTCCCCACGCTACGGATCGCCTCGGGCGCAGCGCGCACGAGCGCCAGCACCACCGCGCCCTGCCGGACATAGCCCTCGGCGTGCTCCGAAAGCGCGGCGAGGAGCGGAGTCCAGTCGGCGAGCGTATCCCCGGAGGCAAAGACGAGCACCTGTGCCACGCGACCGCGGTAGACCCGGTCGCAGATCGTGTCGCCGGTGCTGGAGGTCAGGCAGAAATCCGGGGCCTCGACCTCTGCCTCCGGCGCCGCAAAGGTATGCCACTTCACAGCAAGCTCCTGCGCCATGTGCGGATGGCCGTCTCCGCACGTATTGTCGGATTCGGTCCTTGCGCGCCGCCTCGCCTACGGGTACATCACAATCTTGGCGGCAACGCGATCGGGGGCCGTCATGAGGTCAAAGCCGCGCTGGAACTCGTCCAGCTTGATGCGGTGCGTGATCACCGGCAAAACGTTGAGAGCCCCCGAGCGGAAGAGCCCCGCCATCTGGTACCAGCTCTGCCAGAGCTGGCGGCCGTTGATCCCATAGATGGTGACGCCCTTGAAGATGACCTGATTATTGAGGTCGACGGTGATCGGCTGCGACGGGATGCCAAAGGCGCTGAAGCGTCCTCCCTTGCGCACCGCGCTGAAGGCCTCCGTGACCGCGCGCGGGTTGCCGGTCATCTCGACCACGACGTCGACCCCTACGCCCTGTGTGGCCTGGAGCAAGGTGCGGACCACATCAACTCGCGGCTGGCTGATGTCGATGGAGAGGTCGGCGCCCATGGCCTTGCCGATCGCCAGGCGCTGGGGGTATTTGCCGATGTGTGCGACCAGGCTGGCGCCGGCCGCCCGGGCCACGCCTACAGCGAAGAGGCCGGTCGGGCCATCCCCCCAGATGGCCACCGACTGCCCCGCGACCGGCTCAACCAGCACGGCATAGACGGCGTTGCCACAGGGGTCCTGAATGGAGGCGATGGCCGGGTCCAGGCTGGGATCGTTGACCCAGGCCGAGCTCTCGGGCAGGGCGACGTACTCGGCGAAGCAACCGTTGGTGTCGACGCCGAAAACCTCCAGGTTGGCGCAGATATGGGGCTGGCCTTTACGGCAGACGGGGCAGGTCCCGTCGTAGCGGTGCGAGTCGGCCGAGACAAAATCGCCGACCTTGATGGAGCGGACCGCGCTCCCGACCTCGACGACATCGCCGCAGAACTCGTGGCCGATGATGAGCGGCGGCTTGATGCGACTGGCCGCCCAGGCGTCCCACTTGTAGATGTGGACATCCGTGCCGCAGATGGAGGTGGCACGGACCTTGACCAGTACGTCCCGGGGGCCAATCCGGGGGATGGGGACGGTGGTCATCTCGAGGCCGGCGCCCGGCCGGGCCTTGATGATGGCGCGCATGGTCTCTGGCATAGTATGCTCTCCTTTGAGCTTGCAGCTTGCCTCTCGGTCATCACGGGGGCATGGGCACAGCCTGCACGGGTTGGCTACGTGCGGCAGCCGCCGCGGGGCTGGTGCGGTCAGCCTACGACGAGTTCGGCTCGGGCGGGAGCCGCGCCCCGGCCATGACGGCCTCCATCACCGCCCGGCGGGCGTTCTCGATGGAGCTGATCATGGCCCGCTCTGCAGCGGCGGCATCCCTGGCCTTGAGCGCCGCCACAAGCTGCCGGTGCTCTTCCACCATCTCCCCGGCAGCATCCCGCAGGTCAAGGCGCAGGAAAAAGAGGCGCTGCATCTGGTCCAGCAGCCCCCCGACGGCGCGGGCGAGCCATCGGTTGCCAGTGGCGCAGGCGATGCGGTAGTGGAACTCGCGGTTGCTGCGCAGATACCGCCAGTAGCTGTCGATATCGCCGGGGCGGTAGCCGTCGTTCATCCGCTCGAGCGCGGCGAGGTCCTCATCGCTGATGCGGTCGGCGGCCAAACGGGCGGCAGCCCCCTCGACGATCAGCCGGAACTCGAAGAGCGCGCCGACATCCTGCAGGCCGAGGTGCGACACGCGGCATCCGATGCGGGGGATGATCTCCACCAGCTGCTCGTGCTGCAACAGGCGAAGGGCCTCCTGCACGGGGGTCCTGCTGACCCGGTATTTCTCCGCGAGCGCGTCTACGGAGAGCACCTCGCCGACACCGAGGACCCCGGAGAGGATGTCGTTCTTCAGGTCCCGATAGATTCGCTCTCGTAGCAGCAAGATGCCTGCCTCTGGGCGCCTGAGATGTACAGTGAAATTCTACTATGAATTGTACCACGACTTTGCAGGTCCCGCAAGCGGCGCCTGTTCCGAGGCATAGTTCACCTTGGGGCAGGCTTTCTGTCCTGCTGGCAGGGCCCCACCCCCCGTTGCCCCCTTCAGGGGCGGACAGGTTGCCCCACGAGCGGGGCCAACGCATTCGAGGGGCAGTGCCCCATCCCCCCTGGGGCATTCCCC
>JAIMBM010000297.1 GCA_023511475.1 Anaerolineae bacterium | reverse complement strand
GGCTGGGAGAGCCCGAGAATCATGGAGATGAGCGTGGTCTTGCCGGCCCCGTTCGGCCCAAGCAGGGCCACGATGGTGCCGGGCTCGACGTGAAAGGTGACGTCGTCCACCGCGTGAACCGCTCCAAACCGCTTCGAAACGTGCTCCACCGAAATGGCGGTTGACACCAAAGGAGATCGCCTCCAGGTTTGATCCTGATGTTCATCCTACCTGGTCCAAGATTCGGCGACCAGTGAGCCCCGTCATCGGCGGGATGTGACAAATGTCACACGCCAATGATGCGCGAAATGCGCGCCGAGCGCGAACGCGGTATCATGGGGGTATCCATCGACCCGCAGGCAGAAGGCGAGGGACGTGCGATGCGGGTTCGCTCCAAACCGGCATGGTTTCGGCCTCATTTCGACGACGAGGAGGATGACGACCTCCTGCTCGAGATGGCCGAAGAACTACCCGGCTTCAGATCTATGGAGAACGAGGGAGACGAGAAACCGTGCGGTGACGAGCACTCGTGAGCCGCGAATTCGCTCGTCGCCGCCCACATGCCGTCCTCACGGCAGCGCCTCCGCACGCCCCACCTGATCCTCGCGAAAGAGCCGCTCAAGTTCGCCGACGGCGCCTTCGTGGGCGAGGACGAGCAGGTGATCGCCTGCTCGGATGCGCGTGCTTCCGCGCGGGACGATGGCCTTGCCGCCGCGCACCACGGCGTAGCACAGCGTGTCGGGCGGAAAGGCGAGATCGCGCAGCCTTTTTCCGGCACGTGGCGATCCCGGCGTCACCTCGATGGGCACCATCACCGCAGCTTCGCGCGCGATGGCGAGCAGTTCGCACATCGACTCCGGCGGCGTCGCCTGGACGAGGTCGAATTTCTCGGCGAGCCACTCGACCGTCATGCCCTGGACGAGCGCGGAGACGAGCACGACGAAAAACACGACCTCCACGAGCGCGATGTAGCCCTGGACGTGCGCCTCGACGGCAAACAAGATGAGGACGATGGGCGCCGCGCCGCGGAGCCCGGCCCACGCGATGAACCAGCGCTCCTCTGCGCTCATCCTGAAGAACAGCGTCGACAGCCACACGGCGGCCGGGCGGGCCACGAAGATGGCGCCGCAGGCGAGGAGAAGCCCTGGCACCGCCACGTCGGCAAAATCGCGCGGCACAAGGAAAAACCCGAGTACGACGAACATCACAATTTGCACAATCCAGGCAAGTCCCTCGTGGAAGCGGAGCACCGCCACGCGCTCGCTCATGCGCGCGCCCGCCATGGCGACGCCGGTCAGGTAGACGGCGAGAAAACCGCTTCCCGACATCGACTGCGCCATGCCGAACGACAGGAGCGCCATCGCCAACGTCACGGCCGGGTAGAGGCCCAGTGTGTCGAGCCGCGCCGCGGCGAGAAGTTTCCGGCCGAGATACCCGGCGGCGAGTCCGACGCCGAGCCCGATGCCCATTTGGGCCGCGAAGAGCACGGCCAGGATGGGCGTAGAGACCTGAAGAGCAATCTGGGCGGGCCTGGCCTTCATGCCACCGTCCCTCCCCGCGGGCCGGGCTCTTCGGGCGCGGCCGTCTCCGCCCCCAGCATGTAGTGGCCCAGTAGCTCGGGGGTGGCCTCCCGGGAAGCAAACTCCGCCACCAGCCGGCCGTTATAAATCACGCCGATCCGGTCGCTCAGGGAGAGGATCTCCTCCAGGTCAGCCGAGATGAGGAATATGGCCTGGCCCCCGGCCCTCGCCTCCAGCAGCCTCTGCCACACGAACTCCATGGCGCCCACGTCCAGGCCCCGGGTGGGGTGGGCCGCCACCAGCACCCGGGGCGCCCGGCCGAACTCACGGGCCACTATCACCTTCTGCTGGTTCCCGCCCGACAGCGCCAGGGCAGGCATGAACAGCGAGGCGATGCGCACGTCGTACTGCTTGGCCAGGCCCTGGGCGTAGGGAAGCATGGCGGTGAACTTGAGCAGGGGGCCCCGCAGGAAGCGCCGCTCCCGGTGGGCACCGAGGACGATGTTCTCCCAGATGGTCATGGGCAGAACCAGGCCGCGCTTCTGGCGGTCCTCGGGGATGTAGGCCACGCCCATGAGCCTGATCTCCCGCGTGGAGAGGCCGGTTGCGTCCCGTCCCGCCACCGCCACCCGGCCGGCGGCGACAGGCCTCAGCCCCATCAGGGCCTCCAGCAGCTCGAGCTGCCCGTTACCCTCCACGCCAGCCAGCCCGTATATCTCCCCGGCTCTAACGGCAAAACTCACGCCGTTGACCACCGGACGGCCATGGGGGCCCGCAACCTTGAGCCCCTCGACCCGCAGGAGCTCTTCGCCCGGGGTTACCGGGGCCTTCTCGACCCGGAACAGCACCGGCCGGCCCACCATGAGCTCGGCGAGGTGGCCCTTAGTCGTGCCCGCCGCGGGCACGGTTCCCATGACCCGGCCCCGCCGCAGCACGGTGACGCGGTCGGCGATCTTAAGCACCTCGTCCAGTTTGTGGCTGATGAAGATGATGGTCTTGCCCTGCTGCTTGAGCCTACGCAGGTTGGCGAAAAGCTCCTCAACCTCCTGGGGCACCAAAAGCGCGGTCGGCTCGTCGAGGATGAGAATGTCGGCCCCCCGGTAAAGCACCTTGATGATCTCCACGCGCTGCTGCTCGCCCACCGAGAGCGTGGAGACCGGGGCCCGCAGCTTCAGGGCGAAGCCATACAGCCGGCACAGTTCGCCCACCCGCTCTTCGGCCCGGCGCAGCCGCAAAAGCCCAGCGGTGCTGGGCTCGTACCCCAGGATTACGTTCTCCAGCACGGTGAACCGGGGGATGAGCATGAAGTGCTGGTGCACCATGCCGATGCCCAGGGAGACGGCACGGCGGGGGTTGTCGATGACCCTCCGCCGCCCCCTGACGAAGATCTCCCCGGCGTCGGGCTGGTACAGCCCATAAAGCACCCGCATCAGGGTGGACTTCCCCGCCCCGTTTTCGCCCACCACGGCGTGGATCTCACCGGGGAGGACGCTGAGATCCACCCGGTCGTTGGCCACCACGCTGGGAAAGCGCTTGGTAATGCCCTTGAGCTCTACAATGGGTTCCACGACGGGCTGAGGCCGGCTCAAGTTCGAGCTCCCCCTCCCCGGACGACCGTCCGCCGGCCAGAGGGAGGGGGTGGGCGGCGCCTTCGCCCACCCCCTCCGACGGGCATCCCAGGCCCCTCGCCGGAGACGGCGCTCCGGCCGCTCTACTTCCCGATGCTCTTGAGGAACTCGCTAAGCTCGGCGTTGGAGGTCGGCACCTTGATCTCGCCGGACACCACCTTGGCCTTGATCTCGTCGAGCTTGGCGGTGATGTCCTGGATCATCGCCTTGTTGTAGTCGTTGACCGCGTAGCCCACGCCGTCCTCAGCCAGGCCGAACACGCCGATGCCGCCTTTGAACGTGCCCTGAACCACCGACTTGATGGTGTCGTAGACGGCGACGTCCACGCGCTTGAGCATGCTGGTGAGGATATTGTCGCGCTGGTCCTCCTTGGCGGTGAGCGACTGGTCGGCGTCAACGCCGATGGCCAGGAGGTTCTGCTGGGCGGCCGCCTCAATCACGCCGATCCCGGACGCGCCGGAGGCGTGGTAGACGATGTCGGCGCCCTTGTTGAACTGGGCCAGGGCCAGTTCCTTGCCCCGCACCGGGTCCTTGAACGCCTCGCCCGTGGTCCCGATGTAGTCAACGAAGACCTGGGCATTGGGGTTCACGTACTTCACGCCGGCCACATAGCCCGCCTCGAACCGCTCGATGAGGGGGATCTTCATGCCGCCTACGAAGCCGAGCTTGTTGGCCTTGGTCTTCAGCGCGGCCGCCGCGCCTACCAGGAAGGAACCCTCGTGCTCCTTAAAGACCAGGCAGCGGACGTTGGAGGCCTCGGTCAGCCCCTCGATCACGCCGTCGATGAGGCCGAACTTGACCTTGGGGAACTCCTGGGAGACCTTCTTGATGTGGTCGGTGAACAGGAAGCCGACCCCGATGACGAGGTCATAGCCCTCCTCGGCCAGGAGCCGCAGGAGCTCCTCGCGGTTCTCGCCGCCTGCGGTGGGCTCGAGGTACTTGGTCTCGATCTTGTCCGGCCACTCCTTGCCGGCCTTCTCCAGGCCCGCGTAAGCCATGTCATTGAAGGAGAGGTCGCCGCGTCCGCCCACATCAAAGACAATGCCCACCTTCATCTTGGGGGCGGGCGGCGGAGCCTGGGGCGCTGGCGCGGGCTGAGCCTCGGGCTTGGCGCAACCCACCGTCAGCGTGACCGAGGCGAGCAGCATGACGGCCACCAGCACCATAAGTACCGGGCTGCGGAGCCTTTTCACGGAACCATCCCCCCCTGTGAGATTACCTAAAGGCCTTCCTGAGCCCCTGGGGCCCCTCGGGGCCCCGTGGCATCATTCGACACGGGGCGGGGGGAATCCTTTCACACATGAGGTCCTTATAGTGGGCAAGCTCGTCTCGAGGGTTATGGGCCGCACGACACGGTGGCGACAAACGCGGCCCTTGAGCAGCAGGGGCCCCCTCCCCTGGCGGGGACGGCGCCCCTCAGTCCCACTGGAGCCGGCGAAGGGATTCGAACCCTTAACCTGCCGCTTACGAAGCGGCTGCTCTGCCGTTGAGCTACGCCGGCATCGAACGGGGCCCGCGTCGGCCTCCGCGGCCCTGCGGGCCCCTGGAATGCTGGAGCGGGAGACGGGATTCGAACCCGCGACCTTCGGCTTGGGAAGCCGACATTCTGCCGCTGAACTACTCCCGCCCGTATTCGTCTTCCGAAACCATTATAGGCCCCGGCGGCCCCGGCGTCAAGGGCCGACGGGGAAATCGTGTGAGTCAAGAGGTTCGTGGCGAACGACTGTTCGGGCTCGCTCTTGGGG
>JAIMBM010000296.1 GCA_023511475.1 Anaerolineae bacterium | reverse complement strand
AGATGAACCTGCCCCCAAAGTGAACTACACCCCCTTTTGGAACGAGATGCAGGCGCTGATGGACGACAAGCGCCAGATCGTCTTCTACGGACCGCCGGGTACGGGCAAGACCTGGCTGGCGCGCCAGTTCGCTCGCTACTGGATCGACGCAGCAGACGAGCGCGGCGGCGAGGTGCAGGTGGTCCAGTTTCACCCCTCCTATGCCTATGAAGAGTTTGTGGAAGGTATCCGCCCAGAATCGGTCGCAGCCCCCGATGGCCGGCACGAGCTGACCTACCGCGTCAAGACGGGCATCTTCCGCCGCTTCTGTGACGAGGCGCGGGCACACCCCAGGCGCCGCTACGTCCTCATCCTCGATGAGATCAACCGCGGCGAGTTGCCTCGCATCCTGGGCGAGCTTCTCTACCTGAAGGAAGTGCTGGGCAAGGCGTGATGGAGGCCGAGATCGGGCTGCGCGAGCGCGAGCAGCGCGAGGTGGCTCTGAGCCCACAGGAGCTCACTGCCCTGCGCCAGGTGTTCGCATCCAGGTTGGCCATCTATGCCACCGGTGAGCCCGGGCGCTATGTCGTGGCGACCGGCTCCGTTGTCGGCTTTGTGGCGCTTCCGGGTGGGCGGACCCTGGTCATCGAGCCAAAGGTGCGCATCGATACGCTCTTCGCCCTGCTCGCGGCCGTGTACGACCCCTGCGACGACTTCCTGCGCGAGGAGCCGCAGGCATACACGACCGTGCGCGAGCTCTTCGAGTTCGTGGTGCGTATCTTCGCCGTGCAGGTGGAGGACCTCGTCGCCCGCGGCATCCTCCGGGGCTACCGCATCTTCACCGACGAGCCTGCGGCGGTGCGTGGCCGGCTGCTGCTGACCGAGACGCTGCGTCGCCGGCCCGGACTGCACGACCGCCACACCTGCCGCTTCAGCCAGTTCACCGCCGACGTGCCCGAGAACCGCATCCTGCGCTGGACGTCGTTCTGTTTGCAGCCTCTCCGATACCGAGAGGTTGGGCTGGCCGGCCGGCTGGGGCGCCTGAGCCGCGCGCTCTCTGGCGCACACCTTGACCCCATGGCGCGGCAACTCTACGAGCGGCTGAACTACCACCGTCTGAATGACCCCTACCGGCCGGCGCTCAGCCTGGCCCGGCTGCTGCTCGACGGCCTCACCTTCAGCGGCTCGGCCGGCGAAGAGCCGTTCCTGGGCTACCTGATCGACATGGACGAGCTGTTTGAGCGCTACGTCGGCACGGTGCTCAGGCGCGCGGCACCGGGCTGGGGTGCGCTGGCGCGCGAGCAGGACCCCCACGCCCTGGATGAGGCGCGACAGGTGCATCTGCGGCCCGATATCACCCTGTACGGGCGAGACGGGCCGATCCTTGTGGTCGACGCCAAGTACAAGCGCGAGGCCGCGCACGCGGACCTGTACCAGATGCTCGCGTACTGCCACGCGCTCGGCGTCGGCGAGGCGGTCCTCGTGCACCCGGCCAGCGAACAGGCGCCTTCCGGTAGCGTTGCGGTGCGAGGGCCAGGCAGTATCCAGGTGCACTACCTGTCGCTGGACCTTGGGGGCGGGCCGGCCCAACTTGAGGAGCAGGCGAAAGCGCTAGCGGGGGCGGTGTGGGCGCTGGTGGGTAGGTCGCCCGGCGTGTGAACCCCGGGCTGAAAAGCGGCCAGGCTTCCCGAGGGGCGCTGTTCAGTGCACTGGCTCAACGGAGTGCAGCTACAGTCTCGGGTTCAGTCGCCAGAGGCCTTGATCGGAGCGTCCCTCACATCCTGATAGCAGTAGGCGATGGTGCGAGAGGTACGGTTCGCCGCCTGGGCGTCCAGGAAAGTCCCGCAGGTCACGAGTTGAGGGGTGAACTTCCAGAATCCGCAGCGTCCCACGTTGCGCCATGGGTCCCGCCTTTCTTTCTGGCGAGACCACTAGCTGTAGTGAGCGCTACATCCTCGAAGGGCTACGGGTTGTGGTAGGCCGGGTGGGAGTCGAACCCACACGGTGTCGCCACCAGCGGATTTTAAGTCCGCAGCGTCTGCCGTTCCGCCACCGGCCCACGTGACCCCGTCATTATACCATTGAGCGCGGCCACATACTAGGCGTACCGCTTTTTCACTCCTGGCCTCCTCTGGAGGCGACTGACGGAGGCGCGGCCCGCTAGAAGTGTGGCTCTTCCGTCTGAACGGTCAGGGTGACGTCCTCGACGTACAGCTTCCACTCTCCCGCGTCGTCGCACCCCGACCAGAGATCGCGGATTGTGAGGACGCGCTCATCGCCCGTCAGGGGTAGCGTCGCGGAGTATACGGCGCTCGTGGCGCTGTCGACTGCCATGCGCTGCGAGTAGTGGGCGCCCACGCCGATGACCATGGTCGGCCAGATGCCGCCCACCTCCTCCCCCTGGCAGCCGGAGGGGGCGTGCGTGCCGTGCGCCGTGACGTCGATCCGGACCAGGCCCGGCGGGAGGTCCAGCGGATAGCACAGTGCCTGCGACTGCCACATGACGATCTTGCCGTTCTCGAGGATCGGGCCCGGGCAGGTCTGCCCCCTCGCATGCAGCTCGGAGGCGCCGAGGTGGATGGTCTCGATGGCGCGCAGGTCGGCGAGGCCGGCGAGGAGCGTTTCCCGCGCACTGTCGCGGTCGCCCCGGCCCAGCTGGTCCGCCGCCAGCGCCAAGCTGTCGCGCCCGCGCTGGGCGAGGGCAGCGTCGGGCCGGCCCTCCCAGTAGGCCACGAGCGCCTCCAGCTTGGTGCGCAGCGCGGCCAACTCCGCGTCGCCCGCGAAGACAAGCGTCGTCGTCTGCGCCTGCTGCTCGCGGATGTGCGCCCGACCCTTCGTGGCGGCGCCGCTCTCCGGGTTCACCACGGTGAGCTCATAGTCTCCTGCATAGCCGCGGATGGTGAGCGATCCGTCGGCCCCGGTCACCCCCTCACCGGCGGTCGTCCAGGAATCGATGAGCTGGCGAAGGGTGTTGTATGCCTTTTTGGGCCTGCCCTGCTCGTCGACGAGACCACCCTCCATCACGAACGACGAGGGCTCCACGGTGTTCCACCAGACGAGCGCGCGGTTTGACGGCTTGCTGAAGAAGAGCGTGTAAACCGCGTGCAAGTACTGCGCCTGCAGGTCCTCCGACCAGGGGGCGCCCCAGTAGCCTGCGCCGCTTAGGCCCTGCGAGGGCACAGAGATCTCGGAGACTGCAATCGCCTTGCCCGAGGGCGCGAGTAGCGCCTCGTAACGGTCGTAGCAGGCGCTGAGCTGGCTCAGGCTCAGCATCGGCATCTTGCAGGGCGGCGCGCCCTGGATGCAGGCGTTGTAGTAGAACTGGAGCCCGATCACGTCAAAGTGGACGCCGCGGCGGAGGAGCTCCCGCACAATCTGCTCGTTGTCGAGCCAGTCGATGCCGCCGCAGGGGTAGCTCAGGTTGATCTCCACGACGGCCGTCGGGTCGGCCGCGCGGATGGTGCCGACCGAGGTCGCGATGGCCTCGTAGTACTGGTCCTCGGTCAGATTGAGCGGGTTGTGGTTGCCCATGTTCGGCTCGAGGATCGCCTCCCACTGGTCCACGGCCGGGGCGAAGCGCTGCACGAGGGTAGAGACGTGATTGTGCAGCCGCTTGAGGAACTCCTCAAAGGGGATGTCGCGCCAGTAGGGCGGCATGTCTGTGTCACTCATGCAGAACATGTCGTTTGTCTTGAGCTTCAGACCCCCCGACGCGAGCTCGTCGATGCCCAGCCAGTGGTTGACGAAACCGAGCGTGAAATCGCCGAGCTCGGGCTCCACCCAGCACCAGAGGGGGTTCACCACCATCATGTTGAGGCCCGCATCGCGCAGCACGCCCACATCGTAGGGCGCGGCAAAGGCGCCCAACCAGAAATCGTGGCTCACCTGCCGATAGCGGACCCGGTAGCCCTCGAGTGGCTTCCCATCTGCATCGACGACGGAGACTACCAGGTCTCCCTGGCGGTAGCGGGGAATATCGCTCATCGCCCGCGCCAGGAGGGCGGCGTCTTCCTCGGGTATCGGCACGGCTGTATAGAGTGCGGCCCCCTTGGGCACCGGCGTTGGGGCCAGCGGCAGCGCTAGGCTCGGGGGCGTTTCTGACGGAGCCGGCTGTGACGAAGGCGGTGCCGCCGCCTGGCTCGCGCGCCTCGCAGCCTGTGGGCTGGCCTGGTCGGCAGGCAACACCGGCGAGGAAGCTGCCGGCGGGAGAGCGCAGGCGGCGAGGAGCGAGACGAGGAGGAGAGCGGTCGCGAGCGAGTGCGCGCAGCGATGCATGGACGCCATCCTTTCCGCACTATGCTGGCCAATTGGTCGAGCTGCACCTGCATGGTAAAGTCGGCGCCCACGTCGAAGGTCGGGTCAATGCAGATCGGGTCGATCTTGCCGCGGAACTCTTCCAGCAGGGCGGCCATCACCAGTCTGTTGTCGCCGCAGATGAGAATGTTGCGCCAGTCGTCGCGGTGCGCCTGCCTGTGGAATTCGTCGTCGGAGAAGGGCAGCCCCAGCTGGCGCGCCTCGGCTTTCCGCGCGTCGCGCGGCTGGTCAATGGTCTCGATGCGCTGCAGGAGCAGCCGCGAGGTTGGCAGGTGCACCGAGCGACGGTTGCCGTACTCGTCGTACTTGCCCTCTCAGACCAGTTCGGTCTTCATGCGGGAAAGCGGATGCGGATTCTGGGGTCCCCATTCGGTCATCTTCCCACACTCCTTGACGTTGATGGGCTGAGTCGGCAGCGAACAGGCCGCCGAACTGCTTATGGTGCGTCAGTCTCTTGCGCGGCGGGATCACCCCATGGGCTAGCTTGGGAGCCGATTGCACATTCTCCAAACTCTTTCTGCAGATTGTGCCCTATCTCGTTTCGGGAGTCAATGCCGCCATACTAGAGGGGCGCTTCGTAG
>JAIMBM010000295.1 GCA_023511475.1 Anaerolineae bacterium | reverse complement strand
CCCCCCCCCCCCCCCCCCCCCCCCCCCCCCCCCCCCCCCCCCCCCCACCCCCCCCCCCCCCCCCCCCCCCCCCCCCCGCCCCCCCCCCCCCCCCCCCCCCCCGGGGGGAGGGGGTCACGGGGCTGGGGGTCCTCGCAGCAGCGCAGATAAGCCTGCCCCCAAGCTGGACTACACCCCCTGTGCCCTGCTAACTTGACGAAATGGCACCCATGCGCTAGAATCGGCGCGTCTCAAGGCCAAGGACAGGGGAGGGACTGGAGGTCCCTCCTGTTTTGTGCTCACAGGGCCGTGATGGTTCGGGTGCCAGCGGGGAAACCGCACGGCCCCTGACGAGACGCGAGGAGACACAAGGCCCCCGAGCGGCGTGGCCCCTGGCGGGTTGGGGGTCACCTCCGCCGGGTTCGCTGGATATCAGGGAGAGAGGAAGCCACCATCATGGAACAGATTACCCTCACGGCACAGCCGCGTACGGTCACCGGCAAGCAGGTCCGGCAGCTTCGACGCCAGGGCCTGATCCCGGCTGTGGTCTACGGTCACCGCACGGAGCCAACCCCTCTGACGATTGAGGAGCGAGAGCTGCGCCAGGTGCTGCAACGGGCGGGCGGAAACCAGCTCATCAGGCTGCAGGTCGGCGACGACCAGACCACCCGGATGGTGCTTCTGCGCGAGGTGCAGCGCGACCCGATCAAGCGCCGGCTGCTGCACGTCGACCTCTACGAGGTCGTCATGACGGAGCGCATCCGGGCCGAGATTCCCGTTGCGTTCACAGGTGCCTCGCCCGCGGTCCAGCGCGGCGAGGGTCTCCTCCACCACGGGATCGAGGCTATCGAGGTCGAGTGTCTTCCCGGCGACCTCCTTCCCCATATCGAGGTGAGCCTCGATCAGTTGACCGAGGTCGACCAGGAGATACGCGTCGGCGACTTGAGCCTCGGCGAGAGGATTGAGGTCCTCAGCGACCCCGATGAGTTGCTCGTGCGGGTCATCCCGGTGGAGACCGAGGAGGCCGTCGAAGAGGTCGCACCTGAGGCTGAGAGCCAGGTAGAGATCATCAAGCGCGAGAAGCCCGAGAAGGCTGAGGAGGAGTAGCCTCACGACGTGTCCGCTCGTGCCGGAGCCGCAGGCGCGGCGACCGGGTTGTGGCGAGATGCGAAGCCTTCGGACTGACGGGACGTTGCGATGCTACCGAGCGGTGGCGAGGCCTGCGTGCGGCAGAGCCCCCGCCCGGTCGCCCGCTTGACCTCGACCCTCCACGCCCCTATAATGGGTAACTGCGTGCCCCCATCGTCTAGTGGACCAGGACACAGCCCTTTCAAGGCTGCGACAGGGGTTCGAATCCCCTTGGGGGCACACCGTCGAACGTCTTCCCCTCGAGTGCCAGAGGTCACGTCCGGACAATGTTGGGTGACGGGCACCTCGGGAAAGGCTACTCCACCCGGACGACGGCCCTCCTGGGCGTCGGCCTCCTTTCGGCGGCTACGCTGGCTTTTGAGCTGAGCCTCACGCGCGTCTTTGCCGTTGCGCAGTTTTACCACTTTGCCTTCATGGCCGTGAGCCTCGCACTCTTGGGCTCGGGAGCATCCGGCTCGCTTCTGAGCATATGGCCGTGGTCTGGCACCAACCCCGCCCGGTGGGCGGCTGGCTTCTCGCTGTCGGCCCTCGGGAGCTATGCCGTCCTCAATGTGGTTCCCTTCGATTCCTACGCCATCGCCTGGGACGGCCGACAGGTCCTCTACCTTGTGGCCCTCTTCGGTGGGGCGGCCGTGCCCTTTTTCTTCAGCGGCCTTGCCATCAGTGGCATGCTTCAGGCAGACGCGCGAGGCCTGCACCGGGTGTATGCGGCGAACCTCGGTGGCTCGGCGGCAGGGTGCCTCGCCGCCATGCCGTTGCTGAGCTGGCTCGGTGCAGAGGGGACCCTGGCTGCCAGCGCAGCGGCCGGACTGGCTGCAGCGGCGCTGCTGGTGAGGCCGGAGGCCGGCGGTTGGCGGGCTCCAGGTCGGGTGGCCGCCCTGGCAGGCGTGGCGCTCGTAGCAACCCTCGCCGTAGCGCGGCCCCCCTGGATGCTGTTGCGGCTCTCCCCTTACAAGGCTCTGACGCAGGCGCTCTACGCGCCGGATGCACGGCTCGTCCTCTCGCGGTGGGGGCCTGTCGCGCGGGTGGATGTGGTCGAGAGCTCCGCCATACACGTGATGCCCGGGCTAAGCGAGAACGCCCTCATCGCGCAGCCTCCCCTTCAGGCCGGGCTCACCCTCGATGGAGACAACCTGCAGCCGCTGACGGCCATATCGCCGGATAGCGATTTGGCGCGCGAGTTGGCTGCCAATGTGCCCGAGGCCGTCATACGGGCGATGCGGCCGCATGCACGGCGCTACCTTGTCCTCGAAGCAGGAGCGGGGTGGAGTGTGCTCATGGCGTTGGCGGGCGGAGCTGAGGCCGTAACCGCCGTTGAGCACGATCCCCTGGTCGTGCAGGTCTTGCGCAGTGAGATGGGGCACCTCACTCACGGCCTCTACAACGACCGGCGCGTGCGAGTGGAGGTGTCCGAGGGGCGCACCTACGTCCGGCGGATGCGCGAGCGTTATGACGCCATCGTGGTGGCGCTGAGCGACTCCTTCCACCCGGTGACCTGCGGCGCCTATAGCCTGAGCGAGGACTATCGCTACACCGTCGAGGCGGTGACGGACTATCTGGCGCGCCTGGAGCCCGATGGGGTGCTCGTGATCACGCGCTGGCTCCAGTCGCCGCCATCCGAGAGCCTCCGTACGTTGGCGGCCATCGAGGCGGCGCTCGGCAGACGGGGCGTGGCTACCCCGGCGGAGCACCTGGCCGCTTTCCGCTCCCTGAGGACCATCACCTTTGTGGTCGCCAACGTGCCGCTGACGTCGGCTGACCGGGCTGCCATTCGCTCCTTCGCGTCCTCGCGTGCCTATGACCTCGTGTGGCTCCCGGACATCTCGCAGGGCGAGGTGAACGTCTACAACCGGGTGCCCAGGCCCGCACACTATGAGGCATTTCGCGGGCTGCTGGCCGATCCGGAGGGCTTTGTTCGTTCCCATGCCTACGACATCCGCCCGGCAACCGATAATCGTCCCTTCTTCTATCACTACTTTCGCTGGGGGCAGATGCCGGCCATCCTGCAGAGCCTGGGTGGAACCTGGCAGCCCTTCGGCGGCAGCGGGTATCTGGTGCTGCTCGCGCTCCTTGGCGTGGTCTGTGTGCTAGCGGTTGTCCTGATCTGGACACCGGTCCTGATCACTTCTGCGTCGCGGCGAGGGTCGCCCGTTGGGTGCTTGCGCTGCGGGGCTCTGGTCTACTTCTCGATGCTCGGGCTGGGCTTCCTGTTTGTGGAGATACCCCTCGCTCAGCACTTTATCCTGTTCCTCGGGCAGCCGACGCTGGCGTTGGCGATCGTCGTGTTTGGGCTGCTCCTCTTTGCCGGGCTGGGCAGCGTGACGGCACCGCGCTGGAAGCTGCGCACGGCCCTCCTCTGGCTGGTCCTCGCCACAGTGGCTACGCCGCCTCTGGTGCGTGGCGTCTTTGCCATTGCGCTCGGCTGGCCTGCCCTGCTGCGCGTCGTGGTCGCGATCGCGAGCCTTGCGCCCCTTGGCCTTCTCATGGGCGTTCCCTTTGCGAGGGGAATGGCGCTGCTCGAGCGCCTGGCTCCGGGCCTCATACCCTGGGCCTGGGCGATCAATGGCTCGGCTTCGGTGATTGCCAGCGTGCTGGCGGTCATGTGTGCGGTGAGTTGGGGCTTCCAGACGGTCCTCTGGCTCGGCGCGGGCGCCTACGGCGCGGCCCTCGTGGCCGTGGCACCACTGAGCGACCGCGGTGACGTGCAGCCCCGGCTCGCCGCTAGCGGAGCTCGCGAGTGAGGGGCACGAAGACGACGCCGCCGAGGCTCTCGGT
Source organism: Anaerolineae bacterium (assembly GCA_023511475.1). GTDB lineage: Bacteria > Chloroflexota > Anaerolineae > SpSt-313 > SpSt-313 > SpSt-313. Next base: position 971 of record JAIMBM010000295.1, on the reverse strand, counting down.
GGTGAACTGGTCACCGTGGCGTTCCACGAGCCACAGCTCCTGGTATCCGCCGGGTGGGCCGACAGGGAGAACCATGCGCCCACCGTCGGCGAGCTGGGAGCGCAGGGGTGGTGGGACATGGTCGGGAGCGCAGGTCACGATGATGGCATCGAAGGGCGCCTTCTCCTCCCAGCCAAAGTAGCCATCCCCGTGCCTGACCTCAACGTTGTCGTAGCCGAGAGCGGCAAGCCGTGCGCTCGCCGTCTCTGCCAGGGGCCTGACAATCTCAATAGTGTAGACCTCGCGAACGATCTCCGCCAGGATCGCCGCCTGATAGCCCGAGCCGGTGCCGATCTCGAGCACCCGGTCGCCGGGCTTGAGGCGGAGCGCCTCGGTCATCAGGGCCACGATGTAGGGTTGCGAGATGGACTGCCCGTAGCCTATGGGCAGCGGGTCATTGACATAAGCGTGGCCGACGTACGGTGGTGGCACGAACTTGTGTCGTGGCACCCGCTTCATCGCCTCGATCACGGACGGATCCTCGATGCCAAGTGCGATGATGCCGCGCTCCACGAGGTGCAGGCGCTGGGCGGCGAATCGTTCCTCCTCCTCGGGTGAGAAGGTCGGGAAGGGCATCGGCGTGGGCGTGGCGGAGGCGGGGGGCACCGGCGAAGGCCCGTAAGCTGCCGGCGAGACCCTGCAGGCAGTCAGCGCGGTTACGAGAGCGAGCAGCGCGAGCTGCAGCCAGCGGCGCATACGTCCTCTCCTGCCGGCCTGGGGCAAGCAGCCATCGCGAGTTACTGCCTGCAGTATACAGGGACTCTGGCAAAGGGTCAATGGGCCCCTGAGGGGGGTGCATCCAAGATCGGTCAGCAGGCAGCCGGGCAGGCTGCGGGGGGCACCCTCTCGGCAACCGGGCTTTACGCTTCGCCCGAGCCCGGTGCAGGACCTTTTCTTGGGGGTTTGGCGGGTTCGTCTGGCCGCCCTCAGGG
>JAIMBM010000294.1 GCA_023511475.1 Anaerolineae bacterium | reverse complement strand
AGCGGAGCCCGAGACAACCATAAGACATGGTCCCTCCCCCAGGCGGGCACGACGTGCCCGCCTGGGGGAGGGGCCGCGGGTAGCGGCGGCCTGGGCACGGCATCCCGCGGACGAAGCCACGGCCGGGTGCGAAGGGGCCGGCCCGGGCTCCACCGAGGCCTGGCATGGCTCTTGCTCACCATGCGCTGGTTTCGTCCCAGACACACACGGAAGGACGGGTATCAGGGTCCATGGCAGCGCCCAGCGCCAGCCTGCGCTTCCTGCACCTTGCCCCCGGGGACCCGCCGCTCGACGTCTACGTCGGCGACGCGCTGGTCCTCCCGGGTCTGCGCTACGGGCAACTCTCCGACTATCGTGAGCTGCCACCAGAGCGACACCGCATCCGCTGCTACCCCGCAGGCAGCGCCGGCTGGGAAAGCATTGCCCTCGACATCGAGCTCGAGAAGCTAAGGCCGCGCTTCGACTACACCCTCGCTCTGGTCGACCGCATTCCCGACCTGCAGCCGCTACTGCTGGAGGACACGGCCCAGGCACCCGGTCGCGAGCACGCGAGCGTGCGCTTCCTGCACGCCTCACCGGACGCCCCCGCCCTCGACATCCGCACCGGAGGCGGCCGCGTGCTGTTCACGCTGGTCCCCTTCGCTCGGATCACCCCCTTCACCGAGATCGAGGCTGGCACCTACGACCTCGAAGCCCGCAGGAGCAGCCATCCCTCAGTGCTGGCGAGCCTCCGCGGCTACGTCCTGGCCGGCGAGCACTTTTACACTTTCGTGGCCCATGGGCTCGTCGACGGCGAGCCGCCCTTTGGCGTGATGCCCATCGAGATGCCGGTCCGGCGGTGCGTGCCGGTGCCCTGAAAGCTGACGATTCCCCGGCGATCCCACAGGCTACCCCGGAGGGCCGGCGCCCGCCTCCGCCTCGCGCCAGAGGCGCCGCATCTCCTCGCACGTCTCCAGAAGCTCGTCGAGCGTCCCTTCGGCCTCGACGCGGCCCTCCTTGAGGACGATGATCCGGTCGGCCCGGCGCAGCGCCGCCTTGCGGTGCGACACGACCAGGCAGGTGGGGCCTTGGGTCCCGAGGCCTCGCTGGCCAAAGAGCCGCTCCCACAGGGTCCGCTCGGTCTCGACGTCCAGGGCGCTTGAGAGATCGTCGAACACGAGGAGCTCGGCATCGCGGGCGAACATGCGCGCTGCGGCGACGCGCTGCGCCTGCCCGCCCGAGAGCCGCACGCCCCTCGGCCCTACGAGCGTGTCCAGCCCCTTTGCCATGGCCGCGAGGTCCTCCTCGAAAACGGCCAGGCGGATCGCCTCCAGCAGATCAGCCTTCTCCTCCGGCATACCCATCAGGATGTTATCGCGGAGTGTCTCGCTGAAGAGCCGCGGCACCTGCGGCGTGTAGGCGGCCCTCGGAGGTACGAGGAACGTCCCCGGGTCGTTCACCGGAGCGCCGTTCCAGCGAATCGCGCCGGCGTCCATCGGCAGGAGTCCGAGGAGGACGCGCAGCAGCGTTGTCTTGCCTGAGCCAATGCGGCCCGTGACGACAGTAAGCGAGCCACGCTCGAGGCACAGGTCGACGTCTTGGATGCCGTTACCGGTCTCCGGATAGCGATATGAGAGCCCCCGGGCCTCCAGCTGCACCAGCCGGTCACCCTCTGCCTTCGGCACGTAGGGCACCTCAGGGAAGGGGCCCCGCATGTAGACCGACCCCGGCTTCACCAGCGCCTCGGGCGCCGCGTCGGCCATGAGCTCGCGCATTCTCCGGATCGAGACTCCCGCCTGCTGGAACCGCGCCAGCAAGTGACCCACATAGAACATCGTGTCCGTCATAAAGTCCAGGTAGAACACAAAGAGGGCCAGGTCGCCCAGCCTGAAGGTGCCGGCCCGCATGGCGCCCGCCGCCAGGATGAGGATGGCGCCGGTGCCCAGGCTGACGGTGTTCCAGAAGATCGAGTGCAGCACCTCCTGGAACAGGCTATCCTTCACGGCCGCCCGCCGTCGCTCCTCGTTCAGGATGTGGAAGCGGCCGATGACGCGCCTCTCGGCGCTGGCCAGCTTGATCGCCTGCACGGCCCCAAACACCTCGCCCAGAAAGCCGGTCACGCGGCCAGTCGCCTCGCGGTTAGCCTGGCGGTACCGCTCGATGCGGCGGCTGGCGGCGTTGGCGATGGCCACCACGCCGACGAGAGGCGCAAACACGACCAGCGTGATGTAGGCCTGGATACGCAGCATGATCACGACGGCGACCACCGCAAAGACGAGCGCTGCGGTCATCTCCGAGACCCACAGCAGCGCCTCCATGACCTCGTCCACGTCGCCGCCGAAGCGGCTCGCCGCCTCCCCGGGCGAGTCGGGCAGGGCCCGGGCGGCGGGCCGGCGGAGTACATGCTCCAGCATGTTCTTCCGGAGGAGCGCCGCAACCGTGTGCCGGTACGTGACCATTGCCACCGACTGCGCCGAGAAGAAGGCCGCGTGCGCCACGGCGCTCGCACCCAGCAGCGCGACTACCCACCAGACCTCGCCGAGCGCTGGGTCGGGCAGCACCAGCCAGTTCAGGAACCGCTGCGCGAGGAGCCCCGGCGCCATCTCCACCAGCCAGTGCAGGATGGCCACGAGCACCAGGAAGCCATAGAGCCCTCCCCTGTATCGAACCAGGCGCCAGAGGTACTGCCATGTCTTCATGCCAGGGCCTCCTCGAGTCCCGTCCGCAGAAGGCTGGAGAAGCGCGAGCCGGGATCAGCAGCCAGCGCCTGTCGCTCGCCCCGCTCGCAGATGCCGCCCGCCTCGACGATCATGATCTCGTCCGCCCGCTGCACCGTTGTCAGGCGGTGCGCCACAACCACCGCCGTGCGGCCGCTCAAGAGCCTATCGATCGCCCGCTCAACGCGCTGCTCGGTGGCCGAGTCCAGCCGCGATGAGGCTTCGTCCAGGATGACCAGGCCCGGGTCCCTGAGGAACACCCGGGCAAACGCGAGGAGCTGTGCCTCACCGGCGGAGAGCCCACCCCCATCGGGACCGAGTTCGGTATCCAGCCCGTTCGGCAGCGATCGGTACCAGGCGGAGAGCCCCAGCTCCTAGAGCACCTCCAGGATGCGCGCGTCGCCGATGCCGGGGTCGAAGAAGGTCAGGTTGTCGCGCACCGAGGCCTGAAAGAGCTGAACATCCTGTGTCACGACCCCAATCCGCCGCCTCAGCTCGGCCAGCGGCACCGCGCGTATGTCTACGCCTCCGACGAGGACCTGCCCGGAGTCAGGATCGTAGAGTCGAGAGAGCAGGCGGGCAATGGTCGTCTTCCCGCTGCCGGTACGGCCAAGCAGTCCGAGCACCTTGCCCGGCTCAAGGTGGAAGGACACGCGATCCAACACCTTTTCCCCGCCATCGTAGGAGAAGCAGACGTCGCGGAACTCGACGGCCAGCGGCCCAGCGCCAAGCCTCGCCTTGCCCCCGTCGGCGACGGCCGGCTGCAGTCCGAGGATGCGGACGATGCGCTCGATGCCCGCGCCTGCCTTCTGCAGGACCTCCATCTGCCGACTCAGCATGTTGAAAGGCCGACCCATCATCTGCGTGTAGTGGAAGATGACGTACGCAGTCCCCAAAGAGATCAGCCCTGCCCGGTAGAGGTGGGCGCTGAGGACAAAAGAGAGCGCCATACCCGCCGCGATCAGGGCTATGAAGGCGAACCACATCAGCGTCGAGACCAGCGTGGCGCGCCGGTCCCTGTGCAGTCGCTCCCGCATCAGCTCGAAGAAGCGCCGAAGGACATAGGGGACGGCGCCGTTGGCCCGGATGTCCTCGATGCCGGAAAGGCGCTCGACCAGGAACCCGGTGAACTCGGCCGCCGCATGGCGCGAAGCCGCCCAGTAGGGGACGACCATGGTCCGCATCGCCAGCATCGCGCCCAGCGAGGTGGCGGCATACAGCGTCATCGCCACCCCGACCCGCCAGTCCACGCGCCACATAACGGCCAGGATGCCCGAGAGCAGCAGAGCGCTCCCGAGCAGATGGATCACAAACTGCGAGAAAAAGCTGGCCAGGGCGGTGACGTCGCCATCGATCCGCTCGATCATCTCGCCCGGCGTGTGCGACTTGTGGAAGGGCATGTCCAGTTGCAGGCAGTGGAGGGCAAGGTCCTCGCGCAGGGTGTTGGTCGTAGCCCAGGCCAGATTCTCGCTGACGCAGGTGGCCGTCACAGAGATAAGCTGGTTGGCGAGCGCCACGCCGATAAACAGAAGCGCCGCCCCTGCCAGCGCCCGCACCTCGCCGCCAGCCGTAGCCGTGTCTATGAAGTGCCGCAGCACCTGCGGGTTGTAGAGCTGCAGCCCGATGCTGCCAAAGAGAAGCGCGCTCAGTGAGGCCGCCCGTCGCCATTGCGGCCGCACGTATCGCACGAGGATCTGGATATAGGTCCGCAGCGTCGTACTCAAGTCGAGCCTCCGATGGAAAACGAAAGGCCGTGAGTCCCTGGACCCACGGCCTCCGGCCGGAAAGCCCGCTAGAGCCGGCAAAAAGGCACAAAGACGCCGTGGGTCCCCACGAAGAGGGTGCTCCACGGCCCTCCGATCAGATGAGCGTCACTGCTTCACAGGAAGAGTAAGAGACCGGCCCGTCCGGAATGCCCGGACAGCCTGCCTGGCAGGACCTCGGCCCTAAAGCGCACCCTCCGTCAGGGTAGGTACCAGACAGAGTGCGTACGGGTTTCGCGGACAGGTACTCTCATCGTAGCCTCCTCGCTCCGTGCGACATGTGCAGATGGGGCGAGTATAGCAGAGAATGAGGATTCTCGTCAAATACGAGGCCGTGAATGGTATAGTTCGGTCTGGGGACAGGCTTATCCGTGCTGCTGCCAGGCCCCCCACCCCCCTTGGCCCCTTCCCCCAAGTCCGCCCGCGGAC
>JAIMBM010000293.1 GCA_023511475.1 Anaerolineae bacterium | reverse complement strand
GCGTGGACCCCTTTACCGAGGCGCAGATCCAGGAGGGCCTCGATGAAGTCATGAAGGGCCGCACCTGCATCGTGATTGCCCACCGCCTGTCGACCGTTCGCAACGTCGACCGCATCATCGTCCTCCGCAACGGCCGGATCATCGAGGAGGGGAACCACGAATCGCTCCTCGCGGCGGGGGGCCACTATGCCGAGCTGTACAACACCTACTTCCGGCACCAGTCGCTGGAGTACATCGAGCAGGCGCGGCGGCTGGGGGAAGAGGAATAGGAGCGATCCCGGGAACCGTGTGGGGCCGGAACGCCGCTCTATCGCTGCCCCGGAGACCCAACCCGCTCACAGTACACCCGGTAAGCGTCGCCGACGGTGCGCATCTGCCAGGCGAGGTCGGGTGAGAGCTCAAAGCCCTCGTCCTCGAGCTGCAGCACAACGTCGAGCATGCGCAGGGAGTCGATCCCCAGATCGGCGACAAAGCTGGCCTCGGGGGTGAGCTGCTCCGGCTGCAGATCGAGCAGTGTCGCGAGGCGCAGGCGAAACTCCTCAAAGGTCATCGGCTCGGCCATGCCTCTCCTCCGTCAGGACCATCTCCCTCAGCCTGTACTTCTGCACCTTGCCGGTTGCCGTCACCGGCAGGTGATCCACGATGCGCACGACGTCCGGCACCTTGAACGGCGCGATCGTGCCGCGACAGTGCTCCAGCACCTGCCGCTCCGTGAGCCGCGCCCCTGCTGCAGGCACGACGAACGCCCAGAGGCGTTCGCCACAGACCGCGCTCGGGATGCCGACGACCGCCGCCTGTGCGATTGATGAGTGCTCGCACAGATAGTGCTCGACCTCGGCCGGATAGACGTTCTGGCCGCCGCGAATGACCACGTCCTTCTTCCGGTCCACGAGGCGCAGGTAGCCGTCCTCGCCCAGGTAGCCGACGTCCCCGGTGTGTAGCCACCCCTCGCTGTCCAAAGTCTCGGCCGTGAGGGCAGGGTCCCCGTGATAGCCCAGCATCATCTGCGAGCTCTGTACCAGCACCTCGCCGATGGCCCCTCGGGGAAGCGGCTCGCCCGCCTCACCGATAACCCGAACCTTCACCCCCGGCGCCGGCCGGCCAACCGTCGTCGCCGCGACCTCCCAGGGGTCCTCCTCTCCGGTCCATGAGATGATGCCGCACTCGGTCATCCCGTAAAAGCCCTCGATGTGGCAGCCAAAGCGCTCGTGGAGCGCCCTGACGAGGTCCGGAGGGCAGGGCTCGGCTCCCAGGGTCAGCCGGCGTACCGAACAGAGGTCGTAGCGCTCCTGCCCCGGGGTGTTGAGGAGCAAGCGGTACATCGTGGGCGAGGCGCCGATCTGGCTGACCCGCTCCTCCTCGATGAGCTCCAACATGCGCTGCGGGCTAAATTGCTCCATGAGAACGACCTTGCCGCCCGAGAGGAAGGCGCTTATGACCCCCAGCCAGCCGGCATAGTGATAGGGCGGGAAGGGGAGCAGCAGGCATCGCAGCACCCTCAGGTCCAGGCGGCTGCTGGCACTCTGGTGCGCCAGGCCCCAGTAGCCCTCCCGGGCGTGCACCACGCCCTTGGGCAGCCCGGTCGTGCCCGAGGTGTAAGAGATGCGCCCGGGCTCCCCAGGCGACAGGCGCACCCGCGGGCGCCCGGAGGCGCGCGCGAGGAGCCGCGGGAGCGACAGGACCCCATGCGCGCCGGGGTCGCCCGGCTCGCGCACGATGATGTGCTGCAGGGCGGGTGTATCGGCCCGGATACGCACCAGGAGGCTGAGGTAGTCGTGCCCGGCCCAGGAGCGCGCGGTGATGACGGCACGGGCGGAGCAATCGACAAGGATGTGGCGCAGCTCGTGCTCGCGCAGCAGGGGGTTGAGGGGGACCTCGACGGTGCCGAGCACCCAGGGCAGGAACAGGGTCAGCACCGCTTCGGGACAGGCCGGCAGCAGTGTGGCGACGCAGTCCCCTTTGCCGATCCCCAGCGCTGCCAGCCCGGCAGCCAGCGCCTCGACCTGCGCAAAGAACTCGCGGCGCGTCAGACGCCTGCCATCGCAGACGAGGAACTCGCGGCCGGGTGCCGTGTGCCGCGCCAGGGAGATCAGAGGCTGCGGTCCCAGGCGGCCCAGCAAGGCACGAACGATCATCAATCCTCTGGTAGCTCTTGAGGATGGGGCCAGTATAGGGGGAGATTCCTGCGATGTCAATGCAGGTAGCCTTGCCGGGGAGGGCTGCACCGGCGCCGTAGCCGGGCAGGCGAGCTCGGGCGAGGGGCTCAGCCCTCCGGCACCGGCTGCGGGCGGGCAGCCCGCAGCCAGGGCGTCAGCAGCAGGCCGAGGAGGGCGATGAGCGCCCCCGCGAGAAAAGTCGCCTGATAGCCGTACAGCTCCCATAGCCTGCCGCCAAGCACCGGCACAAAGACGGCGGAGAGATGGTTGATCGTCTGCCCGACGGAGATATTGGCGGTGATCTCTTCGGTGCTCATGGCGATCTTTTGAAAGTACGTGTTGAGCGCCAGATAGGTGCCAAAGAGGACGTTGTCCACAACAAAGAACGCGAGCAGCAGGGGCAGCCACGTGATGCAGGCATAGCCCACAAAGATCGCCACAAGCAGCGCAAAGTTGGCGCTCAGGACCGCCCGCTCGCCCAGGCGTGCGGTGAGCCGCCCGATCTGCCCATAGCAGAGGGTCGTCGCAATGCTGTTCACCAGGAAGAGCACCGCCATCTGCTGCACAGGCATCCGGTGGACCTTCACCAGCAAAAAGGTGGCAAAGGTCGTAAAGATGTGCCGTCGGCTGCCGAACAAGAAGGTGAGAAGGTAGTACAGCCAGTAGCGGCGACGGAAGATGATGCGCCGCTCAAGCTTTTCCGTGGCTCCCTGCCGGCCCAGGATGAGCACGATCATCCCACCGACAAGGGTCAGGGCGCCCAGCAGATAGATGAGCGTCCGATAGCCGAGGGGGCGGGCGAGTGACACGATGGCCAGGGTGCCCGCAACGGCAGTCGCAGCGCCAATAGCGCCCAACACGCCGAGGACGCGGGGGGCACTCTCCTTGCTGGTATAGGTGAGGACCAGTGAAGCGTTGGTCGAGTCGAAAAAGTGGAAGCCGATGCTCATCACCATCGTGCCCAAGAGCAGCTCGCCAAACCCGCGCGAACCAGCGGTCAGGGGGAGCCCGGCCCCCATCAGGACGACGCACAACCCCGCCAGCCGCATTTCCGGCATGAGCATGACGATCCAGGCCAGCACAAAGCCCAGAAGGCCCGGGATCTCGCGCAGGGACTGGATCCAACCCACCTGCTGTGCATCCAGTGAGAGCACCTCGACAGCAAAGTTGTTGAAGAGCGCGCTCCAGGAGTTGAAGCCAAAGAAGAGGAAAAAGCCCGCGGCAACGAGCAAGCCGATCACCCGGCGCCCCTCGGGGCTGGCGTGACCGTCAAGCGAGAGTGGATTGGCGACGTGCATGGCAGGCTCCTCCTGCGAACGCGGCTGGCGGCTTCTGTCACGCCTGACCGGAGTCGGTCAGCGCCAGAGCCTACTGACCCAGGCGGGTCAGCAGGCCCTCTGACGGGCACCCTCTTCGCGGCGCACCTTATCTCCGGCTGGGGTTGCTGCTAGAGTAGCTGGCTCTACCTTCCGGGGCACCCTGCTCGTGGTGACCAGAACGACGGCCGAGATGATGACGGCCGCAGCCAGGACCGTCCGCGCGGCAAGTGGCTCACCGGCCACGACCCAGCCGAGCAGGATAGCGACAACGGGATTGACGTAGGCATAGGTCGCCACGCGGGTCGCCGGCACGACGCGCAGGAGCCAGATGTAGGCCGTAAAGCCTATCAGCGAGCCAAAGAGGACCAGATACCCAAAGGCGGCCAGGGAGCGAAGGGAAACGGCGCCCACATCGAGCTGCCTCGGCTCTCCCGTGAGCGCTGAGGCTGCGAGCAACAACGCACCGCCCGAAAGCATCTCCATCGCCGTGCCAAGGAGCGGTGAGTCCGGCAGCGGCGCACGGCGGGAGTAGAGCGAGCCCAGAGCCCACATGAACGAGGCCACCACGAGGACGAGCGCACCAACAGGGTCCACATGGAGGCCTCCCAGCTCACCCGGAGCCACCAGGAGAGCCATGCCCGCAAAGCCCAGCAACAGCCCGACCGTCACCTGACGGCTGGGCCGCACCCCGCGAGGCACCAGCCACTCGAGCAGCGCGATGTAGAGGGGCACGCCGCCCACAAGGAGTGCCGCCAGCCCCGAAGCCACCCGGCGCTCGGCCCACACGACGCCACCATTCCCGCAAAGCAGGAGCAGGCCGCCAACGGCCAGCGCCCCCCGCCAGTTGCGGGGCTGCGGCGGGGGAGCCCCCCGCAGCCTTGCCAAAAGGTACAGGATGCTTCCGGCGATGATGAAGCGCAGACCCGCCATGAGAAATGGCGGAAGGGTCTCGATGGCGAAGCGGATTGCCAGATAAGTCGAACCCCAGATCAGATAGATACAGGCGAAAGCAACGGCCACGCGCCAGCGGGGCGGGGCCTGGTGTCGATCCGAAATGGGCACTGGTCAACTCCTCAGTGGCAGCGTTGGCCGGAAGGCCGGGCAGCCTTGCTCCGACGCAGCCGGCAGACGGCAGGGGCTCCCAGCGCCGGGGCCAAGCACGTGCCGGAGATGATACGCCTTTTTGAGGAGAGCGCCAAAAAGGGCCAGCGAGGTGACTGTTCAGACTCGCATGCTGGCGTCCGGAGACGCCCCTCCCCCTTTGCCCCATAGGTGCTAACTCTAGGGGCTGCCGCTGCCGTGGATTCGGCGCGATGAACTCCAGTGCCGGGCCCTGTGCACGCCGTACTCTCTTGAGCCGTCGCCCCATCCCCCTGGGGCATTCCCCGCTTTGCCCTGCGGGCAAAGCGGGGTTAAGCCCCCTACCCCC
>JAIMBM010000292.1 GCA_023511475.1 Anaerolineae bacterium | reverse complement strand
GTACCACGAAGGCACCGCACGTGGACCAGCGGCCATTTTGCAAGCCTCGGGACAAGTGGATTTATACAACCGCCACATACCCAATGCCTGGCAAATTGGTATTGCCATGTTGCCCATTCCACAAGACTGGAAGAACAAGAGCGATGCTCTACGGAAGATGGCCACTCAGCACATCGAAGCACTGACAGCCGGTAATATGCCCGAAAACAGCAAACTGCTTGATGAAGTAAACCAAGGATGCGGGGAAATGGTAAAATACGTAAAAGAAACAACAAGGTATTATCTGCAAAAGGGTAAGCTGGTGGGCTTGTTAGGTGGCGATCACAGCACACCCCTTGGTTTTATTCAGGCGTTAAGTGAACAGCATGAGCGTTTCGGAATTTTGCAAATTGACGCGCATGCCGATCTGCGCAAAGCTTATGAAGGTTTCACCTACTCTCATGCCTCCATTATGTACAACGCATTGAAACTTCCTTCGGTAAACCGACTGGTACAGGTAGGTATCCGCGATTTCTGTGAAGAAGAGGTACAGGTAATGGAACGATCCATGGGCAGGATAAAAACCTTTTTCGATGACGATCTTAAAAGTAATCTCTACGAAGGAAGGCACTGGAACAGCCTGTGCAAGGAAATTATCCGCGAATTACCCGATAAGGTTTATATAAGTTTCGATATTGACGGACTTCACCCCAGACTGTGCCCGGGCACAGGAACACCCGTAGCCGGAGGCCTGGAGTATGATCAGCGTAACCGAACTGCGTAAGAACGTCACATTCGAGCTGGACGGGCAACTGTATCGCGTGCTCGAGTACGAGCACTACAAGCCCGGCCGCGGCAACGCCATTATCCGCACCAAGCTGCGCAATCTGCGAACCGGCGCCACTCTTGAGCGCAACTTTCTCTCGGGTGACCGCGTGCAGGACGTGCGCCTCGACCATCACACGGTGCAATACCTGTACCACGACGGGGACCTGTACTACTTTATGGACGTCGAGACGTACGAGCAGCCGGCACTGAGCGCCGAGGTCCTCGGGGATGCCGTCAAGTTCCTCAAGGAGGGCGTGACGCTCGACCTGAGCCTGTATCAGGGCGAGCCGATCGACATCGAGCTGCCCGTGACCGTCGATATGGTCGTGACGGAGGCGCCGATCGCCATCGCGGGGGACACGGCGACGGGCGCAACCAAGACGGTCACCACCGAGACCGGTCTCAAGGTGACGGTGCCCCTCTTTGTCAATGAGGGCGATGTGATCCGCGTGGACACCCGCACCGGCGAATACCTCACGCGTGTCTAGTGCGGCGAGCCGTTGCCGCATAACGCATCGGACGAGCGAAGAGGGGAGATGGCTCCTGGCCGTTTCCCCTTTTTGCTCTCCATGCATGGCCATGGACCGGGCGCCAGCCCTGGCGCAAGGCGAGGAGAGGCATGCAGAGCCAGCTACTTTCGATCGCGTCCTGGTGGCTGTGCCTGGAGCTGATAGGCTGGGCAGCCTGGCCGCTGACGGCGGCCTTTTTCACCGGCACCGCCAGCCGCGGTGCCGCTTTGGCCAGGCACCTCGGACTGCTCCTGACCGGGTATCTCCTCTGGCTGCTGGTGTCGCTGGGCGTGCTGCAGAACACGCGCATTGCGATCGCACTGACGATCGGCATCGTCGCGACGCTATCCCTTGTGCTTTCCCGCCGCGGCCGCCTCGCGGCGCTCTGGCGCACACAGCGACGCGAGCTGCTGGCGGCAGAGGTGCTCTTTGCAGTGGCATTCCTGGCCTATCTGGCCTTCCGCGCCTATGACCCCGCCATCAATCACACCGAGAAGCCCATGGACTTTGGCTTCCTCAACGCCATCCTCCGCAGCGAGCGCTTTCCCCCCAACGACATGTGGCTCTCGGGTTATGCGATCAGCTACTACTACTTCGGCTACCTGCTCATGGCGCTCCTCACCAGGCTCTCGGGGGTCCCATCGGGCATCGCCTACAACCTGGCCCTGGGCACCGTCTTTGCGCTGACCGTGACCGGCGCCTACGGCCTGGTCCGCGACCTGACGGCCGGGCTGGTGCGACGCCGCGAATCCGCGGCGTGGGTCGGGCTGGTCGGCGCGGTCTTTGTCGCCGTCGTCGGCAACCTCGAAGGGTTTCTCGAGCTCTTGCACGCCAACGGCATCGGCGGGGAGGCTCTCTGGCGAACGGTCGGCATCGAGGCACTGGCGAGGGCACCCATGAGCCCGGGATGGCTCCCGGGCACCGACTGGTGGTGGTGGCGGGCGACCCGCCTGATCCAGGACGTGAACCCCTTTGGCAAGATGCCCGAGGTGATCGCCGAGTTCCCGTCCTTCAGCTTTATCCTCGGCGACCTTCACCCACACGTCATGGCGCTGCCCTTCGGCCTGCTGGCCCTGACCATAGCCTGGAACCTGCTGCGTGTCGCCCCAGGCCTCCCCGAGGGCGAGCGTGCAGCGACGTGGCGCGGTCGCAAGCTGGCCTGGCCCGCTCTCCCAAGGCTGGCTGCGCTCATTCCGCCCGTGATCGGCGCCCTCGGTTTCCTGAACAGCTGGGACCTGCCGACGTACGCCGCCATAGCCATCGGCGCCTACGCCATCGGCCGGGCGTGGCGCTATGGGCGCCCGACCGTGGCATGGGCGAGCGAGAGTCTGGGCTTTGGCCTCTTTGTCCTCATCGGCGGGCTGGCCTGCTACCTGCCCTTCTACGTCGGCTTCCGCTCGCAGGCGAGTGGGCTGGAGTCGCTGTTCTATGCCAAGACGCCAGTACTCCATTATGTTCTAATCTTTGGGCTCTTTCTCTCCGTGCTGGTGCCGTCGATGCTGGAGCAGGCCCTCGCGGCCCTGCGACGGGAGCCGCGCTTCCGCGCCGTGTGGAGCGTCGCCCTCGCAGCAGTGCTGGCCCTCCCGCCAGCACTGACCTTCGCGGCCGGCGGTCCAGCCGGGATGTTCCTCTCAGCTATCGGCATCGCTGTCGGCGGGCCGTGGCTGGCGATCGCGCTGGCGGTCTTGATTGCCCTGGCCGGCGCCCTCCTTTGGGCGCGACTTGGACCCTCTATCCGGGCCAACGATGCGGGCGCCTCCTTTGCTCTGCTCCTGGCACTGGCCGGCCTGCTGCTGACCTTTGCTACCGAGTTCGTCTACATCGGCGATTCCTTCGGGACCCGCATGAACACGGTCTTCAAGTTCTACTACCAGGCCTGGGTCCTGCTAGGAGTGGCTGCTGCCTACGGCGTCGGCCGGCTCCTCGAGCGCCTGCGGCGGGAGCGCCGGCGGCTGGACATGGTCTGGGCAGGCTGCATCGCGCTGCTGACCCTGGCAGCGCTCTACTACCCTCTGGCTGCGGGGGCGAGCAAGGCCGGGCTCTTTGCCGGCCGACCAACACTCGACGGCACCGCCTGGGTCGACTCGCGATCGGGGGAGGGCGCGGCGATTGTCTGGCTGGCGAGGCAGGTGAAGGGGTCGGCCGTCATCCTCGAGGCCCCGGGCGACGAGTACAACGCGGCGCACAACCGCGTCTCGGCGTGGACGGGGCTACCGACCGTCCTGGGCTGGGCGGGCCACGAGGCGCAGTGGCGGGGAACTTATGATGAGATTTCCCGGCGGCTGCCGGATATTGCCGCCATCTACCAGGGCGTCGATCCCGCAGAGATCGACCGCCTCCTGGAGAAGTATGGGGTGGAGTACGTCTACGTCGGCCCCTACGAGCACCAGAAGTACGGCATCGGGCCGCAAAACCTCGCCGCCTTTGACCGCATTATGCAGCGGGTGTACGACCGGGATGGCGTGATCATCTACCGACGCTACGAGCGGCAGCCCTCGCTCTGAGGGCTGCCGCTCTCACGCACCTCGTCAGGCCTCGGGAACTCGACTTCAGGGCCCCGGCCGCTCCGCCCAGACGCGCCAGTTGACCGCTCGCCAGCACGCCGGGCCTGCTCCCCCTGGCAGTCGCGGCCGGTGCCGCTGCGTGCTCAGGATGCGAAACCCTGCGAACAGCTCTTCCAGATCGTGCTCGTAGCAGAGAGAGGACCGGGCTGGCAGTGCCAGGGTATCCCCCTGCAGGCAGCCCGCCGGCTGGGCCGGCCGCTCCAACAGGCACTGACATCCGCTGGGGCTGGCCAGCACCGCGAGGAAAAGCCCTCCCGGGCGAAGCACACGCCAGACCTCCTGCACGGCTCCCCTCGCCTTCGCCGGCTCGGCGTGGTGCAGCACGTTCACACTCAGCGCAGCGTCGAACGAAGCGTCCTGGAACGGCAGACGGGTCATCTCCAGCAGGAGCAGAGTAGCCTCGAGACGCTCCCGCTCGAGCCAGCGTGCCGTCTCTTCCAGGGCATCCGGCGACAGGTCGCCGGCAACGACCGAGAGGCCCTGCCGCGCCAGGTAGACAACGTGCCTGCCCCCGCCGCAGCCAATGTCGAGTACGCGCTGCCTGTCCGCCTGCAAGAGCGCACGGCTCCAGTGCCGGACCGCCTGATCCGGCTCCCGTGGCGTGAACCACGCCTGGGGACTCGCCCGCCGCCGACTCATCGCCAAGGGCAAAACCTCCGCTCGGCTGTGTGCAAGAGGTGTATCCGCCTTGGGGCTTGCGCACGAACCCTCCAGGGCCACCGGTCTGGCCGCCCACCACGGGCGCGCACCCACCGTATAGCAAGTCCCGGTCCACCATGCGGGCAGCTGGCTGCCCGCATGGTGGACCCATCGCCTTTGCAGGACGGGAGTATCCGCCCGGCCACGGCGCGCCCAGCCAAAACGGCCCAAGAGAGTGTTTCACTCCCTCCAGTGTTGCGGTGTCGGGCCCTCCTCCCTGAGCACCTTTCCCGGCATTCCTGAAAGGTCATATGGCGAGCCTCTGGCCTCTGCTACCCTCACCCGACGCCTCGAGTCTCGCCGTTCAGAGCACAGGGGTACCCAAGGTAGGAGG
>JAIMBM010000291.1 GCA_023511475.1 Anaerolineae bacterium | reverse complement strand
GCAGGAGCCGAACGAGTACGGCAGCGTCCGTGCTCAGCCCCCGAAGGGGGCTTTGCCCTTTTCAGCCCGAGGCTTCAGCCTCGGGCGGCAGGCGCCTGCCACGGCCGAGGCATCGCGCGGGGCTGAAAGCCCCGCACTCAGAGGCGGCGAAGCCCCTTCGGGGCTGGGTTGAGCGGCGGACATGCGCCGTCTGGCGGCCCGACCGCAGGCTTGGGAGCGATGCAGTGGCCGATCGCATCCCACCTGCCCATTTACGGGCTACTGTGCCGGCGGCTTTTGCCTCGCACGTAACCACCTGTCCGCCCCTGAACGGGGGAGAGGAGCGGGGTGGGGCCAACACGTGGCAGGCGGCGTTGTCAGGATGCGAGTCTGAACAGTTACGCACAGCACAACACAGTGCAGAGCAAAGAGCCTGGGCGGCACGACCCCGGCGCGGCAAGCCTCTGTAGAAGCAGGCCGCGCGCGGCCAAAGTCGACGGCCGGGCATGAGGGGTCCCCGATCGTAGCTCGATTGCTGGGGCCGCGAGCGCGTTTCTGAACACACTCGCAGTCTCCGGGCCCTTGCCGGCACCGGCAGGCGACGCGAGGGGCGATAGCAGGATCAGCACCATCTCAGGCACGCTCTCCGGGCCAGGCCGAGACGGCCCTCTGCCGGAGGGCACCGGGCCTCGATATGCCACGGGGTCGTCGCGGGCCCCGTAGATCACGCCCGCCGTTGGCTCCCCATGGACCATGAGGAGCCAACGGCGGGCCTGTTAATACGGAGGTGAGCCATGGAACGCAAGCCGGTAAGAAAAGTCGTCCTCGCCTACTCCGGTGGCCTCGACACCTCGGTGATCGTGCCCTGGCTGCGAGAGAACTATGGCTGTGAGGTGATCACCTTCACTGCCGATCTCGGTCAGGGGGATCACGAGCTCGAAGGGCTCGAGGCCAAGGCCCTCGCCTCAGGTGCCAGCAAGGCCTACATCGAGGACCTGCGCCAGGTGTTCCTGACGGACTTTGTCTTTCCCACCATGATGGCCGGTGCAGTCTACGAGCGCGAGTATCTGCTCGGCACCTCCTTCGCCCGCCCGCTGATCGCGCGCCGTCAGGTCGAGATCGCCGAGCTGGAGGGCGCCGACGCCGTCGCCCACGGCTGCACCGGCAAGGGGAACGACCAGGTGCGCTTCGAGCTCACCGTGCAGGCGCTCAACCCGCACCTGCGCATCATCGCGCCGTGGCGCGAGTGGCACATCCGCTCCCGCGAGGATGCCATGGCCTACGCCGCCGCCCACAACGTGCCCATCCGGCAGACCCCGCACTCCATCTACAGTCGCGATGCCAACATCTGGCACGTCAGCCATGAGGGCGGACCCCTCGAGGACCCCTGGTACGAGCCGGATGAGGAGATGTTTCTCCGCACCGTCGCCCCCGAGCGCGCCCCCGATGAGCCCGAGTACGTCGAGATCGACTTTCGCTCCGGCGTGCCCCACCGGCTCAACGGCGTGGCCTGCGGCCCCGTGGAGCTCCTCACCGAGCTGAACCGCGTTGCCGGAAAGCACGGCGTGGGCCGGGTGGACATCGTCGAGAACCGCCTCGTGGGCATCAAGTCCCGCGGCGTCTACGAGACGCCCGGAGGCACCGTGCTGTACGCCGCCCATCGCGCCCTCGAGACCCTCACCCTAGACCGTGAGACGATGCACTACAAGGAGCTTGTCGCCTGCCGCTATGCCGAGCTGGTCTACTACGGGCAGTGGTTCACCCCGCTCAGGGAGGCGCTCGATGCCTTTGTGGCCCATACCCAGACGCGCGTCACCGGCACCGTGCGGTGCAAGCTCTACAAGGGGGCCTGCACCGTGGTGGGCCGCAAGTCTCCCAACTCGCTGTACCGCGAGGACTATGCGACCTTTGGGGCCGACGACGTCTACGATCAGAAGGATGCCGAGGGCTTTATCCACCTCTTCGGCCTCCCCATGAAGGTACGGGCGCTGCTCGATATCGAGGGACTCGGCGTCTCCCGCTACCGCGCGCCCGACTATACTAGCTTCAAGCGCGACTGAAGTGAGGTCCGCCATGGCATGGCAATGGCTCTCTGAAGGGACGATCACGACCGTGCCCGGATTCCTTGCGGCGGGCGTCTCCTGTGGGCTCAAGGGCGGCGAAGCCCTCGATCTGGCGCTCGTCTACGTCGATCGCCCGGCAAGCGCCGCCGGGGCCTTTACGACCAACCGCTTCGCCGCGGCCCCGGTACGCTACGACCGGGCGGTGCTGGCCGACAATGCCTCGAGCGTGCGGGCCGTGCTGATCAACAGCGGCTGCGCCAACGCCTGCACCGGCGAGGAGGGGCTGAGGGACGCAGCGGAGATGGCCGCGCTCGCCGCCAACGTCCTCGGCTGCCCGGCGCAGGCCGTGCTCGTCATGTCTACCGGCGTCATCGGGGTCCGGCTGCCGATGGACCGACTGAGGGCGGGCATCCCTGTTGCGGCCCGCAGCCTCTCCCCAAAGGGTGGCCTCGATGCTGCGAGGGCGATCATGACGACCGACACCAGACCCAAGACCTGTGCCGTACGCACCAGGCTGGGGGGGCGCCCGGTAATCGTCGCCGGCATGGCCAAGGGCGCTGGGATGATCCACCCGAACATGGCCACGATGCTGGCCCTGATCGGCACCGACGCCGCGGCCAGCCCGGCCGCGCTTCAGGCGATTCTGCGCCGCGCCGTCGCCCGGTCCTTCAACGCCATCACCGTGGACGGAGATACCAGCACCAACGATACCGTCCTCCTCCTTGCCAGTGGCGGCGCCGGAAACCCACCGGTGACCGACGCGGCCTCGCCGGCGGGTGAGGCGCTCACCGAGGCGGTGACGGCCGTAGCCACGCACCTTGCGCAGGCCATCGTCAGAGACGGGGAGGGGGCCAGCCACTTTGTGACCATATGCGTCCGTGGCGCTTCCAGTAATGCCGACGCAGAGCGCGCGGCCAGGGCGGTGGCAAACTCTCCGCTCGTCAAGACGGCAATCTATGGCGGCGACCCGAACTGGGGGAGGGTGCTCTGTGCGGTGGGGTACAGCGGGGCGCTGGTGGAGCCGGAGCGCGTGTCCCTGCGCTTCGCCGACCTCGAGCTCGTTTCCGGTGGGCGGCCGCTGGGCTATAACGAGGCACGCGCGGCCGAGATTCTCCGTCAACCCGAGGTTACAATCACCATCGACCTTGGCCTTGGCGATGGCGAGGCGACGGTCTGGACCTGCGACCTGACCCACCGCTATGTTGACATAAATGCCCACTATCGCACGTGAACGCCTCTGGAGGCACGGGGTATGAAGCTGTGGGGTGGCCGTTTCACCGGCAACACGGCAGAGGAGATGGCAGCCTTTGGCGATTCATTGCCCTTTGACCGCCGCCTGGCCGATGCCGACGTCCGTGGCAGCCTGGCCTGGGCGGAAGCCATCACCGCCGCAGGGGTGCTGACGGCCGAGGAGGGTGCCTGCATCCGGGAGGGGCTCCTCCGGGTCCGCCGCGAGCTGGCGGAGGGAGGCTTTGCCTTTCAGCCCTCCGACGAGGACATCCACACGGCCGTCGAGCGTCGCCTGGGTGAGCTGGTCGGGCCCGTCGCCGGCAAGCTGCACACTGGCCGAAGTCGCAACGACCAGGTAGCGACAGACCTGCGGCTGTACGTCCTGGATCGGATTCCGGGCCTGCGTCGGGCCGTGCGCGGCGTACAGGAGGCGCTGGTGGCGCAGGCCGAAGCGCACCCGGGCGTGGCGCTGCCCGGATACACCCATGGCCAGCCGGCGCAACCCCTCCTGCTGGCGCACTGGTTCTTGTCGCACTTCTGGCCGCTGGAGCGGGATCTCGAGCGCCTGAGCGAGATCCGCCGTCGCGTCGCCATCTGCCCGCTCGGGTCCGCCGCCCTGGCCGGGACGCCCCTCCCCATCGACCGCGAGGCCCTCGCGCGCGCTCTGGGCTTTGACCGCGCCTCCGATAACAGCCTGGATGCGGTTGCAGACCGCGACTTTGTCGTCGAGCTCCTGGCCTGGGCGGCGCTCACGGCGAGCCACCTCTCCCGCCTAGCAGCGGATCTGGTAACCTGGTCGGCCCCCGAGTACGGCTTTGTCGAGCTGGATGACGCATATGCCACCGGCTCGAGCATCATGCCGCAGAAGAAGAACCCCGACTCCCTGGAGCTGATTCGGGCCAGGGCAGGGCGCCTGCTTGGCAACCTGGTGGCACTGCTCGCCGTCCTCAAAGGCCTTCCTTCGGGGTATAACAAGGACCTGCAGGAGGATAAGGAGCCACTCTTCGACTCCCTCGACACACTGGAGCTGGCGCTGCAAGTTGCAGCCGGGGCGGTCGGCACCCTCAGAGTCAGGCCTGAGCGTATGGCGGCGGCGCTGGATGACCTCCTGCTGGCGACCGAGCTGGCGGACTATCTGGCCGGCCGCGGCATTCCCTTCCGCGAAGCACACGCTCTCGTGGGGCAGGCCGTGCGTCTTGCACTGCAGCGGGGCGTTGGCCTGCGCGATCTGAGCCTGGAGTACTACCGGTCCCTCTCGCCCGCCTTTGGTGCGGACCTCTATGGGGTGCTGGACGTTGACGCGGCCCTCGCCCGCCGTCGCGCGCATGGGGGCACGGCGCCCTCGGCGGTGGCCGGGCAACTGCAACGCGCCAGGGAGCGTCTGGCTGTGGAGCCGCGCTGAGCCCGGGGCGACCCTCCGGCACGCCAGCCAGTCCTGCAAAGGCGTCGGTCGTGGCGGGTCGCGGAACCTGCGAGAAGCGTGGCCCAGCCCCCGAAGGGGGCTTCGCCGCGCTGAGCCCGAGGGTTCACCCTCGGGCGGCGGCACGCCATGGGGATCGCCCCGCAGGCGCTGCAATGCCAGTGCACCTGGCCATCCAGCCCCCGAAGGGGGCTTCGCCGCGCTGAGCCCGAGGGTTCACCCTCGGGCGGCGGCACGCCATGGGGATCGCCC
>JAIMBM010000290.1 GCA_023511475.1 Anaerolineae bacterium | reverse complement strand
ACGCAACGATGGCGGCGTTATCGGTGCAGAGCGAGGGGTGTGGGATGCGCACGGGCACGCTCAGCCTCTCGCGCATGGCTGCCCGCAGGCGCGCGTTGGCTGCCACCCCGCCGGCGAGGAGCACTTCGGCGGCCCGGTACTCCTCTGCAGCGCGCCGCGTCTTCTCGACGAGGACCTCGACGACGGCCTCCTGAAAGCTTGCCGCCAGGTCGGGAATGGCCAGGCGCTTTATCGCCCCGGCCGGGAGCGGCGCCGCCAGCTTTCTGCCTCGGACCGCAGGCTGCGCCTCGCTGCCCTGTACGAGGTGTAGCACCGCAGTCTTCAGCCCGCTAAAGCTGAAATCGAGGCTCTCGCCGAGCCAGGCGCGGGGCAGGGGGTAGGCAGCCGGATCGCCGTTTTTCGACGCCTCCTGGATGGCCGGGCCTCCGGGGTAGCCGAGGCCGAGCAGCCGGGCAACCTTGTCGAAGGCCTCGCCGGCGGCATCATCGAGCGTCTGCCCGAGGAGGCAGTAGCTCCCGTGGTCGGACATGAGCGCGAGCAGCGTGTGCCCCCCCGACACGACCAGGCAGACGGCCGGAAAGCTTGGCGGCAGGGGCATCTCGTCGCCGGGGCGGACCAGCCAGTTGGCGTAGATATGCGCCTCGAGATGGTTGACCGCCACCAGCGGGAGCCCCTGGGACCAGGCGAGACCCTTGGCCACGTTCAGCCCCACGAGCAGAGACCCGGGCAGCCCGGGCCCGTAGGTCACGGCGACGGCATCGATCTCGGACCAGGTGCTACCGAACTGCTCGAGGGCCTCGCGCACAACCGGAACGATCTTGAGGATGTGCTGGCGCGAGGCCATCTCCGGGAAGACGCCGCCATACTGGCGATGCAGGTCGACCTGCGAGGCGACCACGTTCGCCAGGATGACCCGGCCGTCTTCGACAACGGCTACCGCCGTCTCGTCGCAGGATGTCTCAATGCCGAGGATCCGTGCCACTTTCACCTCGTGGAGGCGTCTGCTCTCTGGGGCAAGGCCGGTGGGCACCTGCCCGTGGAGCGTGCGGTCGTGCGCCCCAGCTCGCGGGCACTATGGCCAACGTCTCCGCTGGTAGAGCCTGTGCGGACGCCGGCCTGCTCGCAGCTTTCGGGGCTCAACTCCCTCCCAGGGATGGCTGGCCCTGGGAGAGGGGCGCCATGTAGAGCCTGGTCCCACAGGTCAGGTACATGCGTTGCAGCGTCTCATCGACAAAGAGGCCGCCGAGCTGTGTGAGCTGCATCTGCCCCTCGGGCGCCCGGAACTGGCGGACGAACTCGCCCTGTTTTGTGAACTGCACAACCCGTGCCAGCCCGGCGTCGGCCACGTACAGGTAGCCGCGGGTGTCATCCTCGCCGCTGCAATAGAGTGCGACCGGGTTGCGGAGCGGCTCGTCGAGCCCCGAGGTGCGGAAGACCTGCTGCTTCCCGGCGTAGAACTTGAGGATCGTCCCATCGGCGAGCAGCACGTAGATGTTGCCGTCGATGGCCATGTCTATGGCGCCGGTGAGCAGCCCCGGGGATGGCTCGGTGAGATAGTCGAGGGGCGGGTTCGTGTAGCCCCCGGCGGCGGCCACGTACTTCAGGATGCGGTCCTGCTGCGGGTCGAGGAGATAAAAGTTGCCGCTGAACGCTCCGGCCGCCTGGGGCTTGCGCCAGGCAGCGCTGTCGGCGACGGGCAGAACGGTGATGCCCCGCTGCGGGTCCCACTCCAGGAGCGATCCGCCGCGCTCCAGGATCAGCAGGTTGCTCCGCGAGCGCTCGCCGCCCGATGGCATCCAGACCAGGTCCACCAGCTCGCCGACGGCCACCCCGCCATAGGTCTGACCCTTCTGGACGAGGGGGGCGGGGGCTGGTGCCTCGAGGGCGTCGCCTGCTGGCGTCAGCAGGCGGTGGAAGACGCGGTCAGCTCCGGTGTCGAGGATGAACACGTCCGGCCCGCGCACGATCACGCGAGACAGCCTGGCGGTTCCCGTCGCATCGGCCAGATCGGCGAGCTCCCACATGGTGTACAGGCGCTGGATGACGCTCGTGGCGTCCAGCTCGTCCATGATGCTCCGCCGCATCTGGAGGGCCGCCGGCTCCTGCGGGTCGAGCTGCAGGGCCTGGTCGATGAGGGAGATTGCCTGGAGCAGTGTCTGGCGCTGCTGGTCCCTCTGGCCCATCGTTACGATGCTGGCCCGGGCGTCGCTTGCCTGGCGCAGGAGGCCTGCGATCTGGGCCCGGCGCGAGCTCTCATACTGGTGTCGCGTGATCAGGGCGATGGCGAGGACGAGGACCGGCACCAGGATGGCCACTACAGCGATCAGACGGGCGTCAAAGCGCCCACGCTGCGGGGCGGATGGGCGCCGGGCGGGTTGTCGCACCGGTCGCGCCGTTCCGCGGCGCTCCGAGAGGAGATTGCCGGCGAGCGTGCCCACGCTGTGCCCTGCCCGTTGGAGGAGTTGCCGCATGGCTCCGAGCGCGCTCTGGATGGGGAGGACGCCCGCACGCCGCGCGCGCCTCGGTCGGCGTGGCTCCGGCACCTCGACGGCTTCCTCCGGTGCCTCCTCGGCGCCTGGCCACGGCACGAGCACCCCCTCGGCCTGAACCCCGATGACGAGGACGTTCAGGTCGTGCTCGCCTGCAAGGCGCTGGAGCTCCCGGGTGGCTACATCCGGCCCCAGGGCGATGATGTCGGCGATCATCTCGCCCGGTGCCAGCCGTGCGAGGACCGGCGAGGCCAGGACAAAGGCATCCCCGGGCTCGAGGGCCGCGTGGCGGAACTGGGGCTCCACGACGCGCCGTACTCCGAGCGGCGGCGAGGCGGCCCGCTCTGTGTCGGAGGGGATGGCCTGTCGCAGCCAGGGGGAGTCCTCCGGGAAGCGTCGGAGGGTATCCGCCTGCCACAGGTACGCGAGGGCGGGGCCGATCTGGCCGAGATAGAGCTGGCCATCTCGCAGCACGGCGCAGGTCGCCCCGGCAACGCCCCGCTGCTCGCGCGGCGAGTTCAGGTTCTCCTCGAACAGCCACTCGTTGGCTGCCCGCAGCGCGGCGCCGATCGAGCCGGTGGTGCTGCCGGTGCCGCGGTAGTACTCCTCGGTGATGATGCCCGCCAGCTGGCTGAGCACAAAGCCCGCATCAGGGAAGCCGCCCAGCACCTCGAGCAGGATGTACAGGTCGCCCCGGCTGGGCCGGGCGCCGGGCGCGGCCGATGCATCGACCACGGTGATCTGGCGGGGCCGGGAGACCGGCTGCCCCCTGCTCATGCCAAACTGGCGGATGACCGTCTTCAGCTGGACGTCCATGTGACGACTCCTTGCCGGGCACCGCTGCGGCCGCAGTCGTGGCTGCAGGCCTTTCCCTGAGGCCATCGGACGGATCAGCCGCTGGTTTCCGCTCTACTCCCACTCTATAGTCGCTGGCGGCTTGCTCGACACGTCGTACACGACGCGATTCACGCCGGGAACCTCGTTGACGATACGGTGTGAGATGCGCGCGAGCACGTCGTAGGGGAGCCGGGCCCAGTCGGCCGTCATCGCGTCCTCGGCGGCAACGGCGCGCACGGCGACGACGTCTGCATAGGTGCGCTGATCGCCCATGACGCCAACGCTGCGGAGCGGCGTCAGCACAGCAAAGTACTGCCACACCTTCCGGGCAAGGCCGGCGGATGCGATCTCCTCCCGAACGATGCGATCGGCGGCCCGCAGGGTCTCCAGCCGCTCGGCGGTGACCTCACCGATCACGCGCACCGCGAGCCCCGGCCCCGGGAAAGGCTGTCGCCAGACCATCTCCTCGGGGAGGCCGAGGGCGAGGCCGACCTGGCGGACCTCGTCCTTGAAGAGGTAGCGCAGCGGCTCGACGAGGCGGAAGCGCAGGTGCTCCGGCAGCCCGCCGACATTGTGATGGGTCTTGATGCGGGCTGCAGCCTTGCTCGCCGAGGTCGCGCTCTCGATCACATCGGGGTAGAGGGTGCCCTGGGCGAGGTAGTCGACCTCCCCGAGGCGCCCGGCCGCCTCCTCAAAGACCTCGATGAACGTGGCTCCGACGCGCCGGCGCTTCTCCTCGGGATCGGTGACGCCCTTGAGGGCTGCAAGGAACCGGGGCGTGGCATCCACGTACTCGACCTTCACCCCGAGGTTGGCCTGCAGGGCTTCGAGCGTCTCCTCGGCCTCGCCGTGTCGGAGGAGGCCATTGTTCACAAACACCGCTGTGAGCTGCTCGCCGACGGCGCGGTGCAGGAGCGTGGCCGTCACCGAAGAGTCGACGCCTCCCGAGAGGGCACAGATCACCTTCCCGTCCGAGCCGGTTGCTCGGGCGTGCTCGTCGACCCGGCGACGGATCTCCTCGACGGTCTGCTCGATGAAGTTGGCCGGGGTCCAGGTGGGCCGGGCGCCGGAGATGCCGAGGACGAAGTTGCGGAGGATGTCGCGGCAGCGCGGCGTGTATGTGCTTGCCGCCGGCCCCCGATTCCAACTTCTCGCGCACAACGACTTGAGTGATCGCTCGGCTTTCAATGCTAGTCCCGCCGTGGTCGGCAACCGCCTGTTGCTGCGCCTCCTCGCCGCCCGGCTGCTGCGCGATGCGGATCAAAACGTCGGTGGGAGCTCCAAATTGCTGTAGTTGTACGTCGCCGAGCTTCAGACCCTCCAACGTGGAGCGCATTTTTGCGAGATCGGCCGGACCGGTCTTCGACTGCACCTCGATGAGCGTGCCGCCGATGAAGTCAATACCGTAGTTGAGGCCGACGGTGAAAAAGGCGACCATCGCCAAGACCGACATGATGGCCGAGAGCGGAAAACTGATGCGCCGAAAACGCATAAAATCGAATTGCGTATTGTCAGGAACGACGCGCAAATGCGGATAAACCTGCATCCAAAGCAGGAATATCCGCGTACCCTCATTGCTGCGATCAATCTGGTACAGGCGCACTGGGCAGCTCGTCTAT
>JAIMBM010000029.1 GCA_023511475.1 Anaerolineae bacterium | reverse complement strand
CTCCGTCGGCGCCGCTCTCGTTCAGCGCGCGATCGTGCGGGACGAGGACCGCGAGGAGGCCGGCGGGCGGCCCGACCCCCTCACCCGGTTCGCCGCTCGCCAGCTGAACTGCCCGTGTCAGGACGATTCCGTTCGGCAGCACCCGCGTCAGAATCCCGCGGTGAAACCCGTACACGGAGTGGCAGTGAACCCAGCGGCCGACGTACCGCTGCGCCACCCATGGGCTGATTGCCATCTGTATCGCCTCCCAACGGTGTGTACGACACCACCATACGGAGAGGCCGCCGTCTGTTCTTGTACGAATGCCGCACTTGCCGGGGAAATCGGGCCCGCCCGCGGGCCGCCGCCGTTCTGCCCGTGCGCCGCCTTGTCCCCGGCCTCGGCCTCCTGCCCTGGGTGCGGCCGCGTTGCGCCCGGATCCCGATCGTCCCGCTCTTTTGGCGAATGATGGGCGTCATCCGCCCCGCCCCGCGCGCTCCGGTTGGCATAAGGTAGACCATGCTCGAGAAGGGGGTGAGACCATGTACGGAGTGTTTGGTGGGTACACCCGCTGGGCCGTGGTGTTCCTGATCATCTTCGTCCTGTTCATCTTGCTCGTGCCTTACGGCGATGGTGTCGCGGCTGCGGCGCCGGGCGCGGTGTACTGATGCCGCAGACGGACTTCGGCAGACCCTGAGGCTATGCCCGTGCGGCATGCCTGAGCAGTGCGCCTGGCAGCAGAGGCGAGCAGACGCGGACCCGGACGCGAAACCAGACACGGCGGCAGGCGCACAAGCAGCGAGGGACGACACCGGGACGGGAGGGGCCGCTCGACAGCGGCCCCTCGCCTGCATGCGGCGCCGCAGGATGCGCGGGCGGTTTGACTCCCCGCACCGGTTCGATATCATGAGGGGACAAGCAGTCGCGCACACAGTTGCGGGCGAAGGAGGTTGGCGGATGGCAAAGCTGGTGTTGAAGCGGGATCGCCGAAAGCGCCTGGAAGCCGGGCATCCGTGGGTGTTCCGCAGCGAAGTGGCCAAGGTGGAAGGGGAACTGGAACCGGGCGGACTGGCCGACATCGTCAACCACCAAGGCGTCTTCCTGGCGAAAGGGTTCGTCAACCCGAAATCGCAGATTGTCGCCCGTTTGTTGACGTACCGCCGGGATGAGCCTGTGGACCAGGCGTTCTTCCGGGATCGCGTGGCGGCGGCCTGGCGGCACCGGGTGCGCTTTCTCAATCAGACCGACGCCTGCCGCGCCGTGTACGGAGAAGCGGACTTTCTGCCCGGCCTGATCGTGGACAAGTACGGCCCCTACCTGGTCGTGCAGATCCTTGCCCTCGGGATGGAGGTGCGCAAAGCCGACATCCTCGCCGCTTTGCAGGAGGTGTTTCACCCGGCGGGCATCTTCCTCCGCAACGATGTGCCGGTCCGGAGCCTGGAGGGCCTGCCGCTGGAGACGGTAAGCGTCGAGGTGACGAGCGGGCCCGTGGCCGGAAGCAGCACCGATGTGGAGGTTGTGGTCACGGCGTCGACTTCAATGGAGCTGACGACGGTGATGCTCTTCGGCGGCCGGCCGGTGACGATCACTGCGCAGGCGCGGATGGTGATGCTGCGCGGCCAGGGAGGAGCGTGAGCAGGCGTGTGGCATAGGCAGATGCGCGGCAATCGCGAAGCAGGGCAGTCGCTCGCCGAGTTTGCGCTGGCCCTCCTCGTCCTGGCCATGGTGGTGCTGGGGCTCATGGATTTTTCGCGGGCGATGCTGGCGCACAGCACCGTGGCCAATGCGGCGCGCGAGGGGGCCCGCTACGCCGTGATCCATCCGGATGATACGGCCAGCATCAGGCAGGCGGCGCTTGCGCTGACGGTCGGGCTGGACAACGTCACCGTGGACGTGCAGCGCCCCAAGCCCGAGGTCGTCGAGGTTGTGGTGACGCACACCTTCCACCCGGTGTCTTTGCTCATTGGCACGTTCTTCGATGGGGGCTCGGGCGCGGGGTTCACAATGCGGGCTCGCTCGCGCATGTACGTGGAGTGAGGGAAGATGGCCGAGATTGGGGGCAGGGGTGTGGTGCCTGTGTTGGCGGGGGTGCGGCATCAGCGCGGGCAGACGCTGGTGGTCGTGGCGCTGATGCTGGTGGTGCTGGTCGGGTTCCTGGCGCTGTCCATTGACCTGGGGAATGCCTACGCCGAGCGCCGCTTCATGCAGAACGCGGCCGATGCAGGGGCGCTGGCCGGGGCGCGGGCCCTGGCCCTCGATCGCGGCGAGGCGGCGGCCCGGGCCGAGGCGGAGCGATTCGCCATAGCAAACGGCGCTGTGACCTGCACGGTGGTCATCACCGGCAGGACCGTGACCGTGTTTGCGAGGGAGAACGTCGACACTTTCTTCGCCGCGGTCATTGGCGTGGACGAGATCGACGTCGGCGCGGTCGCAGCCGCGCGCTATACCTTCCCGTGCGCGGGCACCGGCGTGCTGCCCATCGCCCTGCACGAGAGCCTGTGGAAGACGGGCGTCACCTACACCATCTTTAGCAAGGAGACCACCGAGACCCTGGGAGATGGCTCCACGACGGTGCAGACCTCCCAGCGGGGATGGCTGAACCTCAACGGAGGAGATGTCGACGCCAACGAGCTCAAGTGCTGGGTATGCCCTGAGACCTGCAAGAATGTCCCCGAGATACATCTTGGATGGGTCAACGGGTCGCCGGGAATGGACACGTCGGTGCTGCAGGAGCTCGAGTGCCAGCTGGGCAAAGAGGTCGTTGTGCCCATTTTCAGAGAGGCGTGTAGCCGGCAGGACGACCCCAACTGCTCGGACGACCTCGGCAATGGGCAGTCCAACTACAACATCGTGGGTTTTGCTGTGTTCAGGATCACGGCGATCCAGCACAAGACGAACTACAAGTATGTCCAGGGCGAGTTTGTCCGCGGCCCCTTCACGATGCCGGATCTGGAGGGTGGCTGCGACAGGGACTTTGGCATACGCGTGGTGAATCTGGTCCGATAGGAGCGCCGGGAGGCCGCGGGGAGGTACCCTGCTGGCCTCTGACCCCCTCGCCGCGGCAGGAGCAGGACCTGCCAGGGTCCCGAGGCCTGGCTCCCGGGGGTGGCATGGCGCCGGGCATTGGCTCGGGCGCGCCAGGGGAGTCGGCATTACCCTGCGCGGCTCGCCTCTTGTGCCGTACCCTCTTGAGACAGGGCACGCGGCCGATTCTGGAAGGGAAGGACCAACGTTGAATCGTCGAAGAGGATGCCTGTGGTTTGCGGCCGGGTTGCTGCTGGCGCTGATGGCCGGCGTCGTAGCCTTCGTCACCATGCAGCGCGTGGCGACCGTACCCGCGCCCCTGCCGGAGGTTCCGAAGGTGCCCGTCGTGGTGGCGGCGCGCGACATCCCGCTGCACACGGTGCTCACGCAGGCCGATCTCGAGATCCGACAGGTGGAGCCGGACCTGATCCCGGCCGACGGTCTCTCGGAGACTGAGGACGCCGTCGGCAAGCTCACGACCGCGGATATTGCCGAGGGGGAGATCCTCCTGGCGCGGCGGCTGATCGCACCGGACTATGTGGGCCCCAACGCCGCCTTCGTGATGGACCCCAAGAAGGTGCTGATCGCCTTCGGGGCGAGTGACCTGCTCAGCAGCGTGGGTATCCTCAGGGCCGGTGACCATGTCGACCTGATGCTCACCTACGACTTTAGCCGCGGGGTGACGCACACGGAGACCTCGGAGCTGGGCATCAACACGCTGACGGTGCTGCAGGACCTGGAGGTGGCCGCGCTGGTTTACGGCACGCAGGGGCAGGAACGCGGCAACGAGCCCCAGGAGGCGACGGGCGCCCCGCCGCGTGCGATCCTTTTCGCGGTAGACCCTCAGGATGCCCTGGTGATCAAGCACTTTCGGGACATGGGGGGCGTGGCGGATTTTGCCCTGCGCAGCCCGGTCGCGGAAGGAACCTTTGATGTCGTGCCGGTGGATGGGTACTACCTGCTGCAACGCTTCCGGGTCCGGGGGAGTGCTCGGTGATGAATCTCGGGGTGCAGTCGGGCGAGGCGCAGGAGCAGTCCGCAGCCGAGGGGCCGTCGGGGTCGGGGCGGCGAGCGCTCGTGCTGATAGTGTCCGGCGAGCCAGAGACGGCACAGCTCGTGCGTGGCATCCTGCGCAGCGTGGGCTGGGAGACGGCCAGCACGGCGACGGGCGCTGAGGCCCTGCAGAAGGTGCGCCTCGAGGAGCCTGACGCCATCGTGGCGGGGTTCAGCCTGCCGGATATGCCGGGCACCGAGCTGTGCCGGGCGCTGCGGGAGCGGGGTGGGCAGGGCATACCGGTCATCCTGCTGGGCTCGAGTGCCGGTGTGGCCGAGCGGGTCGCGAGCCTCCGGGCGGGCGCGGCGGACTATCTGGTCACCCCGCCGGACGCGCAAGAGCTGGTGGGGCGGTTGCAGGCGGCGCTCGCGCTGCGGGAGGAGCGAGCAGGGTACGTCATCGTGACCGTCGGGGCCAAGGGGGGCGTGGGGGCCTCGGTGGTGGCCGTGAACCTGGCGGTCGCACTGCGGCTGCTCTCGCGCAAGAGCGTGTGTGTCCTAGACGCCGCTGTGGCCGATGGCACGGTGGACGTCCTCCTGAACCTGCAGCGCACGGGCAGCATCGATCAGCTTCTGTCCAGGCTCGAGGAGCTGGAGCGGGCGGACTTTGAGGCCATCCTGACGCGACACTCGAGCGGTATCGAGGCACTGTGGCCGGACGATGAGGGGCTCGATCCCGACGAGCTGCGGCGGTTGATCCTGGCGCTGCGCCGGCTTCGGGAAGTGGTGGTTGTTGACCTCTCGCCGGCCTTTGGGGAGCATACGGCCTCGGCACTGGAGGTCGCGGACCGGGTGCTCGTGGTCTTGACGCCGGAGATCGGGGCGGTGCGGGCGGCGCGGCGCTTCCTGCAGCGGGCGCGGATGCTGGGCGTGGCGCCCGAGCGGCTGATGCTCGTGCTGAACCGGGCGAAGGTGCGGGGGGGCCTGCAAGTGCGGGATATCGAGAGCACGCTGGGCGTGCGTGTCGATGCGAGCATACCCGATGACGTCAGGCTCGTCACCACGAGTGCGAATCGTGGCGTGCCGTTCGTGCAGGGTCACCGGCGGAGCCGGGCCGCGCGGCAGATTGTGGCGCTGGCCCGTCGACTGGCGGAGGCGGCGCAGTAGGGTGGCCTGGGCCTGTCTGGAAGGGCGGAGAGGCTGAGGTGGAGAACACGGCAATTGCCGCGATGGTGGTCGCCGGGCTGACGGTGATGGGGGTTCTGGCCGTCTTTGCCGGCGTGTACGTCCTGATTGAGTATCCGGACGACATGCGGCTCCGGCTGCAGGCGTATGCCGGCGCAGCGGAGGAGGAGAGGCGCGCCCGGCGGCGGGGGCCTGCTCTGAAAGCTCTGGCCGGGTGGCTGGATCGTCTCTTCAGCGGGCAGGCCTTCGCGCGGCGGCTGGCGCTGAGCCTGGCGCAGGCCAACCTGCGGATGACGGTGCCCGAGTTCCTGCTGCTGCCGGTGGTGATGGCGGGCCTGGGCGGCGTGCTCGCCTACCTGGTGCAGGGCTATGCGATCTCAGGGATAGCGGGAGCGGGGTTTGGCTTTGCCGTGCCGTGGCTCATCCTGGAGCGGAGGCGGCGGAAACGTCTGAACGCCTTCCAGGCGCAGCTGCTCGATGTGCTGTCGCTGATCACCGGGTCGCTGAGGGCCGGGCACGGGTTGCTCAACGCGCTGAACGTCGTCACGAGCGAGCTTGACCCGCCGGCCTCCGAAGAGTTCTCGCGAGTCGTGCGGGAGATCGGGCTGGGGCTCTCGCAGACTGAGGCGCTCAACAACCTGGTGAGGCGCATGGAGAGCGGCGACCTGGAGCTGATCGTCACGGCGGTGAATGTGGGCCACGAGGTTGGCGGCAACCTGGCGCTGGTGCTCGACAAGATCGCCGAGACGATCCGGGAGCGGATCAGGCTACAGGGCGAGATCCGCGTGCTGACGACCCAGCAGCGCCTGACGACCTATCTCCTTGTGGCGCTGCCGGTGGTCCTGGGAGGCGTGCTGGCCCTCATCAACCCCGGCTGGATCATGCGGCTTTTCCAGCCCGGGCTTGTGCGGATCATCCCGGCGACGGCGGCGGTGCTGGAGGTTCTCGGCTACCTGGTTGCCCGCCGTGTGGCCCGTGTTGAGGTGTGAGGCGTAGTGTGGGCGAATCTATCTTGGCAGAAGCCGCGCTGGTCGGCGAGCTGGTGGCACTGGCCATCGGTGCGCTGTGGGTGGGCCTGGAGCTCATGCGTCAGGGGCAGCACTCGGTGCGACGCCTCGAGCAGGCTGTGTCGCGGGAGCTCCTTGCGCCGACGCTCGAGCTGCAGGCACCTTTCCGGCAGCGCGTGCTGGAGCCGCTGGTGCGGCGCCTGCTGCGGGCGGTCGGTCGCATCTCGCCGATGGCGAACCTGGATCGGCTGAGCCGTCAGCTCCTGATCGCCGGCTCCCCCTTTGGCCTCGGGGCGCTGGACTTTTTGGGGCTCCGCATCCTGCTGGCGCTGGTATTCGGGGTGGGAGCCACGGTGATGGGCCTGTCCATGACCGGGTCCCTCCTGCGTGGGCTGATGCTCGGCCTGGCCGGGGCGCTGCTCTTTGCCACGCTGCCGCAGTTCTGGCTGAGCCGCCGGATGAGGAAGCGCCGCCGGGCCATCATGCTGGCGCTTCCGGATGCGCTTGACATGCTGACCGTCTGTGTCGATGGAGGCCTCGGCCTCGAGAACTCGTTCCTCAAGATCGGCGAGACCTGGGACCACGCGCTGGCGCGCGAGTTCCGGCGCGCCGTTTCAGAGATCGGGTTCGGTGTCAGCTGGCGGGATGCGCTCCGCAACATGGTGTATCGCACCGACGTCCCAGAGCTCTCGGGGCTGGTGGCGGTGCTGCTACAGGCCGATCAACTCGGGTTCAGCATCTCGGACACGCTCCATGCGCAGGCGGATCAGCTCCGCATGCGGCGCCGTCAGCGGGCGCAGGAGCAGGCGCGGGCCGCGCCCCTGAAGATGCTCTTCCCGATGGTTTTTTTCATCCTCCCGGCGACCTTTGCCGTGATCCTGGGCCCGGCGGTGCCGGCCATCCTGGAGGCCTTCAGGTCCCGCTAGCTGGCGTGTACCTGGTCTCTCGCCGCTGCCTGGCCCGGGGCGCGCCGGGCTGCTCGGGCGGTGGGTTGGTGGTGAAGGAGAGGGCACCATGCTCTTCAAAGTGAATCGTCCCGATGGGGCGCAGGCGGATTCGCAGGTGCGAGGTGCGCCCGTGGCACCGCTTCGGCGCGAAGAAGTGTACCGGCAGCTTGTGGCGCAGGTACGCGACCGCGTCGTGTCAGAGCTCAGGAGTGAAGGGGATGGAGGGGACCTGCAGGCAGTCCGCCGCAAGATCGCGGAGGTCTATGCGGATGCCGTGCGAGGCTCGAGCATGGTGCTTGGCCGCACCGAGCGCGAGCAGCTCTTTGAGCGGGTCGTTGCCGAGATACTCGGATACGGTCCGCTCGATGCGCTGCTGCGCGACGAGACGGTTACGGAGATCATGGTCAACGGGCCCGACAACGTGTACGTCGAGCGCGCCGGCAAGATCGAGCGCACGCCGCTGAGGTTCGACGACACGGCTCATCTCATGCGCATCATCGAACGGATCGTGGCACCGCTTGGCAGGCGTATTGACGAGGCTTCGCCGATGGTCGACGCGCGGCTGCCCGATGGCTCGCGCGTCAATGCCATCATTCCGCCGCTGTCGCTCGTGGGGCCGGTGCTGACCATCCGCAAGTTCTACCGCGTGCCGTTGGGGGTCGAGGACCTGGTACGGCTCGGGACCTGCACGGCCGAGTTTCTCGAGTTCATGGCCATGTGCGTGCGGGCGCGACTCAACATCGTCATCTCGGGCGGCACTGGCACCGGCAAGACGACGCTTCTGAACATCTTCTCATCCTTCATACCGGGCGACGAGCGCATCATCACCATAGAGGATGCGGCCGAGCTGCAGCTTCGTCAGGAGCACGTCGTCACGCTGGAGGCGCGGCCACCCAACCTGGAGGGGAAGGGTCAGATCACCATCCGGCAGCTTGTGATCAACGCCCTGCGCATGCGGCCGGATCGGATCGTCGTCGGCGAGGCGCGCGGCGGCGAGGCGCTGGACATGATGCAGGCCATGAACACCGGCCACGACGGCTCGATGACGACCATTCACTCCAACAGTGCCCGCGACACACTGCGGCGCATCGAGACGATGGTGCTCATGGCGGGAATGGACCTGCCGCTGCGCGCGATCCGGGAGCAGATCGCCTCGGCGATCAACCTGGTCGTGCACCTGCAGCGCATGCGCGACGGGTCGCGCAAGGTCGTCGAGGTCTGCGAGGTTTCGGGGATGGAGGGCGACACCATCCTCATGCAGCAGATCTTTGTCTTCAAGGAGACCGGCATGCGCGACGGGAGGATCGTCGGCCGGCTGGAGCCGACGGGCATCACGCCCAAGTTCGCGGAAAAGATCCGACTCGCTGGCATGGAGGTCAGCCCCGAGCTGTTTGGCTACTCGTTCCGGCGCTAAGTGTGCACCAAAACGGCGAGGAGAGCGCCGAGGACGAGGTATGGGGCGTAGGGGATATAGCTCCGCCTTTGGGCTCTCCTTGTGAGCAGCAGGGCGGCGGCAGCCAGGCCGCCCGCCAATGCTGTGATGGTCAGGCAGGCAAAGACCCGCGGGTAGCCTGCGATCAGGCCGACATAGCCCGCCAGCTTGACGTCCCCCCACCCCATCTTGAGCACCCTCAAGGCCAGGAAGATGCCAAACCCGACCGCGCCTGCAAGCAGCCTGTTGGGCAGCTGCGAGGGAGAGAGGGCGAGCGTGCTCAGGATGGCAAACAGGGCCGCCGGCAGGAGCACGGCGTCGGGAACGATGCGCTCCTCCAGGTCGGTGACGGCGATCAGGGCGAGCGCTGCGGCGTGCAGGCTGGCGATGGGCAGCTGGATGGACCAGCCGTAGCGCCAGGCGAGCAGCGCGAAGAGGAGGCCGAGGCAGAGCTCGAAGAGCCAACGCCTGGCGGGCAGCCGTGAGCGGCAGGCACGGCAGCGGAGACGGCCGGCGAGCAGGGCGACGATGGCCAGAGGCTGCCCGCCGGCCGGCGAGCTCCCGCAGTAAGGGCAGACCGACTGCAGCGACAGCCTCGCATGCTTCGGCAGCCGGTCGGCGAGGGGGTTGAGCGCCGCAGCCAGGGCGACCCCGAGCGCGCCCCAGAGGAGAATCAGCATCACTCAGCCTCCGCGTCACAACGTTTTCTTGGGGCGAGCCTAGCGGGCAAGGCGACGCCGGAACTCGGCAGTAAGCGCCGGCACGATCTGGAAGAGGTCGCCGACGATACCGTAGGTGGCCACATTGAAGATCGGGGCCTCCGGATCCTTGTTGATGGCGACGATCACCTTCGAAGTCTGCATCCCGGCGAGGTGCTGGATGGCCCCGGAGACTCCGCAGGCGATGTAGAGATCGGGCTTGACGGTGCGCCCCGTCTGCCCGACCTGGTGCGCATAGGGGATCCAGCCAGCATCTACCGCCGCGCGAGAGGCCCCGACGGCGCCTCCGAGCACCTCCGCCAGCTCGCGAATGGGCTCAAAGCCCTCTGGCCCACCAACGCCGCGGCCCCCGGTCACGATGATTCGCGCATCGGCGAGGTTCACCTGTCCCGATTCGAGGACAAAGTCCGCGACCCGGCAGGCGATCCGCTCCTCCGGCATGATGGCTGGCACGTGCACGATCTGGCCGGAGCGGGATTCGTCCGCCGGCGGCACCTCGAAAACCCGGTGGCGCACGGTGGCCATCTGTGGGCGGTGCTTTGGACAGATGATCGTGGCCATGATGTTGCCGCCGAAAGCGGGGCGGGTCTGCCGGAGGAGGCGGGTCTCCGGGTCGATGTCGAGGCCGGTGCAGTCCGCCGTCAGGCCGGTGTGAAGGTCGGTCGCGACAGCCCCGGCAAGGTCGCGCCCGCGTGCGCTGGCGCCGAGCAAAAAGATCTCTGGGCGATGCTCTCGCACCAGGTGCACCAGCACCGCGGCGTACGGGTCGGTGCGGTACACGGCGAGGGTGGGGTCGTCGACGAGGAATACCCGTTCGGCGCCGTAGGTGATGGCCTCTCGGGCGATGTGGCCGACGTCGTGGCCGAGGACACAGGCCGTCAGGGCGACGCCGAGCTCATCGGCGAGGCGCCTGCCCTGACCCATCATCTCCCAGGAGATCGTGCAGGCGCGCCCCTGGAACTGCTCCACCCAGACCCAGACGCCCCGATAGGTCGCCTGGTCCGGCTCCGCAGTGGCCTCTGGCCGCTCCACACGAAGTGCTTCGGAGGGACAGGCGTCCACGCAGGCCCCGCAGAGATTGCACTGGTCGCCCACGACCACGGTGTCGCCCTCGAGTGAGAGGGCGCCGAACGGGCACACGCCCAGGCAGCTCCCGCAGGCGGTACAGCGCTCAGCGAGGACGATGAGTCCGCTCACGGTGGCCTCCCTAGATGACCTTGTCCGCCAGCAGGCGGTCGGCAAGCTGGGCAGCGAGCTGGGCGGGTGTGTCCCCGGTCAGGAGTGTTGCCTGGCCGGACCGCGCGGGGGGATGGAAGATGCGCACCACCTGGGTCGGCGAGCCCCGGAGGCCGAGGTACTCCGGGTTGGCCTCGGGGAGGGCCTGGCTATCCCAGACCGGAATCTCCATGCGCGTCGCCCGGCGGATTCCCATAAAGGTTGGGTAGCGGGGCTGGTTGATGTCCTTCACGACGGTAAGCAGGGCGGGGAGGGAGCAGTCGACGATCTCGCGGCCCTCTTCGAGCAGCCGCTCCACGCGGATGTGTGCGCTCTCCGGGTCTATCTCAAGGACCCGGCTCACGTAGGTCAGCTGAGGGATCTGGAGTTGGCGGGCGATTCCGGGGCCGACCTGGCCGGTATCCCCGTCGATGGCCTGCTTGCCGCAGAGGATGATGTCAAAGGGTGTGAGGTGACGGATGGCCCAGGAGAGGGTGTAGGCGGTGGCCCAGGTGTCTGACCCGGCAAAGGCCTTGTCGGTCAGGAGGATAGCCTCGTCGGCGCCCATGGCCACGGCCTCTTTCAGGGCCTCGCGGGCCTGGGGCGGGCCCATGCTCAGGACGGTCACTTTGCCACCAAAGCGCTCCTTCAGGCGGAGCCCTTCTTCGATGGCATAGGTGTCGAAGGGGTTGATGATGCTGGCCACGCCTTCCCGGATGAGGGTGTTGGTTTCGGGGTTGATCCTGACCTCGGTGGTATCGGGCACCTGCTTGATGCAGACGATGGCATGCATGCTCGGCTCCTTCCGGGGGTGCGGCCGATCAGGCCTCCTGCTGCCACGCAACGGGGTCGTAGGCGGGCATCTCGCAGCGCAGGGGTCGGTCCTTGCGGTACCCGAGGGCGTACTGCGCCTGGATGAGCTGCTGAATCTCCCTGGAGCCCTCGTAGATAACCGCGCCCTTGGAGTTGCGCAGGAAGCGCTCGACGTCGTACTCGTCGGAGTAGCCGTAGGCGCCGTGGATCTCGACGGCGTCGGCGGCGCATTCGAAGGAGGAGACGGTCGCGTGCCACTTGGCGAGCGAGGTCTCGCGCGTATTGCGGATGCCCTGGTTCTTGAGCCAGCCGGCGCGCAGGCAGAGCAGGCGGGCGGTGTCGTACTTGAGCTGCATGTTGGCGATCATCTGCTGGACCAACTCGTGCCGTCCGATCTCTACGCCAAAGGCCTGGCGCTCGCGGGCATAGCGGACGGAGGCATCGAGGCAGGCACGGATGAGGCCGGTTGCGCCCCAGGCCACGGTATAGCGCCCATTGTCGAGGGCCGACATGGCGATGTAGAAACCCTCGCCCTCTCTCCCGAGCATGTTCTCAGACGGGACGGGCACGTCCTTCATAGATATCCAGCCGGTGTTGCCCGCGCGCACGCCGAGCTTGCCGTGGATTGTGCCCGTCTGCACGCCCGGGAAGCCGCGCTCGATGATAAAGGCCGACATGCCAGTGTGATCGCGGGCGCGCTTCTTCTCCTGGTCGGTCCAGGCGAAGACGAGGAAGTTGTCGGCGACGTCAGCGAGAGAAATCCACATCTTCTCGCCGTTGAGCACCCAATGATCGCCCTCGCGGCGGGCAGTCGACTGGATGCCGATGGCGTCGGAGCCTGCGGAAGGCTCGGTGAGGCCGTAGGTGGCGATCTTTTCGCCGAGAGACTGGGGAACGAGGTACCGCTGCTTCTGCTCCTCGGTGCCCCACTGCAGTAGAGTCAGCCCGTTGAGGCCGACGTGGACGGAGAGGATGACGCGGTAGGCGGTGTCGACGTACTCGAGCTCCTCGCAGGCGAGGCCCAGCGAGACAAAGTCCATGCCGGCTCCGCCGTACCGGACCGGGAGGCAGATTCCGAGCAGGCCCTGAGCGGCCATTCTGGGGAGGATGCTACGGTCGAAGGTCTGACGGCGATCGTGCTCTTTGACGTTGGGAGCGATCTCGCGGGCCGCAAAGTCGCGGACCATGCGCTGCACCATCTGGTGCTCTTCCGACAGGGCAAAGTCCATGCCTTCCTCCTCTCGTGAGGTGGCGCGCCGCCGTGGCGCGGAGGCCCGGCCGGGTGGGACGGTCTCATTATACCACTGCTCCAGTGGGAAGGGCAATAGCGGGGACGGATGGCACCCTATCGGCGCACTGCAGTCTGGTACCGGGTGCTAGAGTCGATGACGACCACGAGGCGGGCAGGCGAGGAGGCGTAGGCGGCGAACTCGCCTGGTGAGAGCAGGCGGCCGTCGGGGCCGATGTAGTGGCCTTTCGGCGCGAGAGGCCAGCGGTCGGAGTCCGTCTTCCACCAGACCTCGAGGTCGCGCGGGCGAGCGGAGGGGGCAGATGCGGGTGTAGGAGCCATGGCGCACCTCACAGCGAGTGGGATGAGAGAGTGACTGCATGCGTAGGTCGCCGGCTCGGGGCGAAATCCCTTACAGGTACCCCAGGCAGGATTCGAACCTGCGGCCGACTGCTTAGAAGGCAGCTGCTCTGTCCACTGAGCTACTGGGGCTGGTGAGCTAGAAGGCACAGCCACGGGAGGCCACGCCAGGGAGCCTTCGGGTGGAGGGCTGTGCCGGATGCCATGATGATACCACAGCCAGCAGGCCGCCGTCAACCGACGCTGCAGCGCGGTTGTAGTTCACCGATGGGGCAGGCTCATATGTGCCGCTGATGCGAGGATCCCCACCCCTGTCGCCCCCTCCCCAGGCGGAAGCCGCGCCGTCCCGCAACTCACGGTAGCCATCCCGTTGACGCCGTTCCCCCTGCAGTCGCCAGGGTTT
>JAIMBM010000289.1 GCA_023511475.1 Anaerolineae bacterium | reverse complement strand
CCTCTGCACGATGTCGGGGTGCACGCGGCGAAATGCCAGAGTCGAGGGGGCAGGCGGCAACGGGGTTGGGGGTCTTTCCATCAGCAGCAGCACAGATAAGCCTGCCCCGAGGCTGAACTACATCCGCAGACTGTGCCACACTTGGTCTTCATACAGGCCCATGGTATACTGCTTCTATGGGTTCGGTCCGTGGTCCGGCCACAGGGCGTGGCCGGGCGTTTGCTGCCCAGAGGCTTCCTCAGTGAACGATCCCCTTCGACGTGACCTGCGCCGCAACAGCGTGCTGTTGGGCATCGACTATGTCGTCTTCTGGGTCGCCATGGCGTTTCTGGGCCCCATGACCATCCTTCCAACCCTTGTGCGGCTCCTGGGCGGCAGCGAGGTGGCGGTCGGCTCTCTGGGGACGATCATGTCCGGAGG
Source organism: Anaerolineae bacterium (assembly GCA_023511475.1). Taxonomy (GTDB): domain Bacteria; phylum Chloroflexota; class Anaerolineae; order SpSt-313; family SpSt-313; genus SpSt-313. The sequence continues at coordinate 4,527 of JAIMBM010000289.1, read as the reverse complement.
GTGGCTGCTGCCGCAGCTCCTGGCGGGACGCCATGTGGTGGGCCGTCCCTTCGTCAAAAGGCAGGTCCTGGCGCCGGCGTACGCGGGGCGCTGCCTGTTCCTTCTCCTTGTACCGGCGCTGCTCTTGCTGGGGGGGCGTGCCCCGCAGTTGGCGCTCGTCGCGCTCCTTGTCAGCTATCTGGGGTTTACCATCGGCGATGCCCTCTCGACCGTGGGGTGGATCGAGCTGATGAGCAAGACGATTCCCGCCGAGAGCCGCGGGCGGTATCTGGGCCTGATGCAGGCGACGGGGAGCCTGCTGGCTATCGGTGCGGGGGCAATGGTGAGCTCTATCCTGGCTCGCCCGGTACCCTTCCTGGCCAACCACGTGTTTCTGATCCTCATCGCCGGCATCCTCTTCTTCGTCGGGACGACGGCAACCGCGATGATCCGTGAGCCGCCTGGCGTAGACCTCGGCGAGGCGCAGCCGGGATGGCGCGAGTATGCACCCCGCCTGGCCTCGATCATCCGGGGGGACCGGCGATTCGCCTGGCTCGTGGTTGTGCGCTGGCTGACCGCGCTGAGCGACATGGGGGCAGCCTTCTACGTGCTCTTTGCCATCGATCGCCTCGGTGTGGCCCCAGAGATGGCAGGTGTATTCATTTCGGTTGGGGTCGCCGGTAACCTGTGCAGTGGGATCGGCCTGGGCCTTCTGGCCGACCGCCGGGGCTGCTCTCAGGTCATTCGCGTGATCGCTGCGCTGCGCTGCATAGCCCCGGTGCTGGTGCTGGTTGCTCCCCTGCTGTTGCGGGTCGATCGGCTCGCTGCGCTGGCGGCCATCGTGGCGGTGTTCTTTGCGGGAGGGCTGGCCAACGGGGGCTTTACAGTCGGGTTTACCAACTTTTTGCTGCAGATCGCGCCGCCGGCCGAGCGGAGCACCTACGTGGCGCTGGCCAACACCCTCGGCGGGTTGGTCACGGTGGCTCCGATGCTGGCGGGGAAGCTCTTGGAGGCCACGTCGTACGAGTTCCTCTTCCTGGTCGTCCTGGGGATGGGCATGCTGGCCTTTGTAGCAGCCACGCGGGAGCCCGCGCCGGTGGCCGCTCGGGCGGCTCTGGGCAGATGATTCAAGAGGCTCGAGTTTGGCCTTTCGAGGCGCGACCCCTGGCGCCGTCCAGAACTTGCCGAGATAACCTCCAGCTATGCTGCGCCCGGGATGCCCCAGTGGCAGCTGGGGCTGCCGGTTTGCGGGTCTGAACAGTCACCTCCCACATCTCCTTTGCCAGCAGAGTTGGACCAGGAGCCCAGAGTCGCGTGGGAGCGGGGGGCGAGTGCGCGCTTTGTTCGCGTGACCCCCCATGGTATACTGCTTGTGGCAAATGCCCAGAGTCATTGCAGATCACGCGGTGGGCCGGTCCCTCCTGGGGACCGGCCTCGTGTCGATGGGGATGTGCTGGTGGATAGCCTCGCAGAGCGACCTTCTCGCCGGAACCTGGTGCTCCTGATCGTCGACTATGTGGCGTTCAGCGTCGGCATGGGCTTTCTCGGGCCGACGACCGTGCTGCCTACCCTAATCCGCCTCCTCGGCGGCAGCCCGATGGTCGTGGGGTCGCTGGGCGCCATTCAGGCCGGGGCCTTTTGTTTTCCTCAGCTTGCAGCCGGGCGGAGGATTGTCAACCGCCCCCTCGTGCGCAGCTTTGTGGTGCTGACCGGGGTCCTCAGCCGAGTCTGCCTGGCGCTGCCGGTCATGGCCCTGTCGCTCTTCTCGAGGCGGGCGCCGGGCGTGGCGCTGGCGATCCTGCTGGCGGGCGTCGGGCTGTTCAACGTTATCGATGCCTTCGCCTCGGTGGGCTGGTACGAGCTTTTTGCCAAAGGGGTACCTCCTTCCCTGCGCGGCCGCGTCTTGGGCGTGGCTCAGACGCTCTCCGGGATCGCGCTCGTGGGCGTGGGGATGGGCGTCGAGGCCATTCTGGCACGCCCTGACCCCTTCCCGGGCAGCTATACGCTACTCATCTTTCTGGCGGCGGCGTTCATGGCCATCTGCCCGCTCGCCATGGCGCTCGTCCGGGAGCAGCCGCGGCCTGTGGAGAGCGCCCCCCAGCCCGCATGGGGGGACTACTTCCCGCGCCTGGTTTGGATCCTGAGGAAGGACCATCGTTTCGCCTGGGTGAACGCGGTCCGCTGGCTGGCCGGCTTTGCAGAGATGGGCTCGGCCTTCTACGTGCTGTTTGCCGCCGACCGGCTCCACACGCCGCAGCAGACAATCGGCCTGTTCATCAGCGCGGGGGTTGTGGGGAGCCTGGTCTGCGGTGCGATCTTGGGGCCACTGGGGGATCGCAAGGGGCCTGCGTTGGTTATCTGGATCGGGCTGGCACTGCGCAGCGTCTGCCCGGCCCTTGCCCTGCTCGCCCCGCACGTCGCCGGGTACCACCCCTGGATGGCGCCGGGGATCATGGTGTTGGTCTTTGCGCTCTCGAGCATGGCCGGCGGGTCCTACATGATCGGCTTTACCAACTATCTGCTAGAGATCTCACCCGTTGGCGACCGCCCAACCTACATGGCGCTCTTCAGCACCCTGGGTGGAGTTCTGCTGGTCGCACCGCTGGTAGCGGGGTGGGTGGTGCAGGTTGCCTCGTACGAGCTTCTTTTCGTCGTCATGGCGGCCCTTGGGGTGGCCGGGCTGCTGACCGCGGCACGCAGCCCCGCAGGCGCTCCTTCAGAGGCGGCAAGCCATGGATGATCTCCCAGAGCCTGCAGTCCGCCGCAACATCGCCCTGGTGATCGTCGACAGCATCTCGTTCCTGACGGGCGCTACCTTCATAGGGTCGACGACGGTCCTGCCAGCTCTGGTGCGTCTCCTGGGCGGCAGCCCGGTGGTCGTCGGAGCGCTGAGCGCCATTCAGACGGCAGGCTGGCTCCTGCCGCAGTTGATCGCGAGCCGCTCCGTTCTGAACCGGCCGCTGGTAAAAGCCTATGTGATTGCCCCCGGGATTCTCTGCCGGGCGGTGCTGGTGCTATACGCGCCGATTCTGCTTCTTTGTGGGCGGGTGGCACCTGAGGTGGCACTGGCCGCGCTGCTTGTGACGCTGGGCATCTTTTTCCTGTGCGATGCCTTCTCGGTGGTGGCGTGGTTCGAGCTGCTTACCAAGATCGTGCCCGCATCGAGGCGGGGGCGGACCCTGGGCGTGGGGCAGGCGCTGGGGAGCCTGACGGGGGCCGGAGCGGGGCTGGTTGTGCAGGTGATCCTGTCGAGGCCTGGGCCATTTCCCCGGGGCTACGCGCTGCTGCTCCTCCTGGCTGCCGCTGCGCTGAGCGTCGGCCTGCTGGCCCTTGCCTGCGTACGGGAGCCCCGGGCAGTGCCTCAGGGCAAGGTCCTGCCCCCCTGGCGCGAGTTTGGTCCGCAGCTCATCTCTATCCTGCGCGGAGAGCCCCGCTTTGCGTGGGCGACAGTCGCCTGCTGGCTGGCCGGCCTCACCGACGCTGCCGCCGCGTTCTACGTGCTGTACGCCACCGGGCCCATCGGGATACCCCAGGACGCGATCGGGGTCTTTGCCACGGCCGGGGTGGTCGGCGGGTTCCTGAGCGGGACGATCCTGGGGGCGCTGGGCGATCGGAGAGGCCCGGCCGAGGTCATTCGCATCGCCATGGGCCTGCGCTGCCTTCCGCCTGTGCTGGCTCTGGCGGCGCCGGCTTGTGCGGCACGGGCCCCCGCCGCGGTGCTCTGCCTCTTTGTGGCGGCGTTTGCGGTGCAGGGCGTTATCAACGGCGCCTTCTTGATCGGCTTTGTGAACTATGTTCTTGGTATCGCACCCTCGGGGAGCAGCGCTGTCTACGGGGCCCTGTTCCACACCGCAAGCGCGCTCATCCTCGCCGGGCCGCTGGCAGCCGGCTGGCTCGTGCAGGTCGCCTCGCACGAGGCCCTTTTCGTGGCGTCCCTCGCCCTCGCGCTGGCCGGCGCCGGCCTGGCGATGCGCGCCCCGCAGGCGGCGAAGCGGCCCTGCGCCCTCGACGGAGGGATGGCGGGATGAGCCGGGGCGTCCAGGCGAGGTGCCGCCGCGGCAGCGTGCAGGTGCAGGTGGGTCGCTTCACTGCTTCCGCGACCTGCGCGGGTTGAGGTGGCAGACCAGGGTGCAGTGCGAGGTGAGCTTGCTTGCCGCCTCTGGCGGGAAGATAGCATCGAGGGGCAGGCCCTCGTCCCCACAGATGATCCAGTTGGCGAGGTCGCAGAGCTCGGGCGTCACCTGACCGCGGCGCTCGAGCTCGGCGAGAACGCGGTTGCGTGCCAGCATCAGACCGTCGGTGCCGCGCGTGCGCATGGGGTACCTCCTGTGCGGGCTACTTGAGCCGGTTCCGCCCCCTTGCCGCCTCGTTGCGGAGCCGGAGCCCCGCCGCTCGCCGAATCCGGAGAAAGCGGCTACTGATTATCTTGATTATAGCACACATTGTGAGCCCTGTCCATGGGGGGTGTAGTTCGCCCTGGGGGCAGGCCTGTCTGTGCTGCCGCCAGGGCCCCCACGCACGGGGGGGGGGGGGGGGGGGGGGGGGGGG
>JAIMBM010000288.1 GCA_023511475.1 Anaerolineae bacterium | reverse complement strand
CGCCCGCGGACACCCCCTCCAGCAGGAATAACCCCGGGATAGGATCGCTTCGCCTTCTGCAGCCATCTTGCTCCCGGCGAGCTTGCCTACCTATTCCCCCGTTTCGGGGGAACGCTAGGGGGGTCTCCCGACGCGAAGGACCGAGGCCCGGCACGCTCCGCCCGACACTTCTGGACTGCCAGGCGGCGGCGCAATCACCGGGTCATTCAGTCCCGCTCGCCGGACCCCCATGAGCACCGCCTGCACGCCGCTCCCGCCACTTTGCCAGGACCGCCACAGAAGGCGTATACTCGCCCCGGCTACAAGGGGCGTTTGCGTCCCACCTACGGAGACTGTGGGTCCCCTCGCCTCTCTCGCCATCGCCAGGAGGAACGATATGGCCCTCCCCAGCGTCCACATCATCGGCCTCGGCGGCACAATCTCCATGGCCGCGAGCGGTGACCTTGGCGTCTTGCCCTCACTGACCGCCGGGGAACTGTCCGCAGCCCTGCCATCGCTGACACGCGTCGCTCGCATCTCGGCGTCGTCGCTGCGCATGGTCGCGGGCTCCAGCCTCAGCCTTGCCGACCTGCTCACCGTCGCGGCTGAGGCGCGGCGCCTGTTCGAGTCGGGCGCCGACGGCATCGTCGTGACTCAGGGCACCGACACCATCGAGGAGGTCGCCTTCGGACTGGACCTCCTCGTGCCCGGGGATGGCCCCGTCGTCGTCACCGGCGCCATGCGCAACCCCACGCAGCCCGGGGCCGATGGCCCCGCCAACCTCCTCGCCGCCGTGCAGGTCGCCGCCAGCTCCGAGGCCCGTGGTCTTGGCGGACTGGTGGTCTTTGCCGACGAGGTCCACGCCGCCCGCTTTGTCCAAAAGACGCACACCCAGAGTATCGGCACCTTTCGCTCCCGCCTTGCCGGCCCGATCGGCTGGGTCGCCGAAGGGCGGGTGCGGATTGTCGCCCGCCCCCTCGGCCGGCGGCACGTGACTCTCCCCGAGGACCCGCCAGACCGCCCCGTAGCCCTTGTTACCCTGAGCCTTGGCGACGACGGGCGGCTGCTTCGAGCCGTCGAGGAGCTGGGCTACGCCGGCCTGGTGATAGAGGCGCTCGGCGGCGGCCACGCACCGGCGCCGCTGGCCGAGACGCTCGGCCGCATCGCCGCCCGTATGCCCGTGGTGCTCGCCTCGCGCACCGGCTGCGGGGAGGTCCTTCGCAAGACCTATGGCTTTACCGGCTCCGAGTCGGACCTCCTCGCCCGTGGGCTGATCCCTGCCGGCGCCCTCGATGGTCCCAAGGCGCGCATCCTGCTCTGGCTGCTCCTCATGAGCGGCGCCGGCCGCGAGGAGATCGCCCGCGTGTTCGATTCCTTCATGGTCTCGCCATGATCACACGGGCCGTCTTTGAGGAGCAGGTGCGCCAGGCGCTCGTGCACCTGTACGACTATGAGCGCCTCCGGGACCTGCCTCTGGGCCGATGGCTGCGGGCCGAGCCCGGCTACACCGGCAAGGGCACCCTGCACCAGATGCTCCTCGATGCCATCCAGGCCCTCCGGCCCCCCGCCGGCACGCCGCCGACGGCCCCGGCCTGGCGCACCTATCAGATACTTTTCTACCGCTTTGCTCAAGGAATGGGTGTCGGCGAGGTTGCGAGCCAACTCGGCTTTGGAGAGCGCCACTTCCGCCGCCAACAGGCCCGCGCCATCCGCCTCCTGGCCAACTGGCTATGGGAGCATTACCACATCGATGAAGTGGAAGGGCCGGCGCCCGGGGAAGCCGAGGACGTCGGACAGCAGGCCGATGTCAACGCCAATCTGGCCTGGATCGAGCGCGAGCGCACACCGCAGCAGGTGAGCCTTAACGAGGTGATGCCGGGGGTCGTCAAGGTCCTGAACCGTCTTCTCACGGCGCAGGGCGTACGCTTTGCCCTCGACCTGCCGACCGACCTGCCGCCTCTCAGCATCCACCGGTCAGCCCTGCGGCAGATACTGGTGAGCACACTGTCGTATGCGGTAGGGCTCGTGCCCGGCGGATCGGTAGAGGTTCAGTGCCGCAGCCTGGATACGGTCGTGGTGCTGCGGATCGCCGTGCGCGCTCGCGAGGGGGCATTGCCCCCGGTCGCGGCCGATGGCGACGCGCTGGCCATCCCGTGCCGGCTGCTGGCCATGCACAGCGGCAGCCTGAGCGTGGCGCCCGACGGCCAGGGCGGGCTGACCATCGACGTCCGTGTGCCGGTCTCGCGCCGCCTGCCGGTGCTGATCGTCGACGACAACCCCGACACGGCCCGCCTCTTCGCCCGCTACCTTGCCGACAGCCGCTACCATCCCGTCGTCGCCCGCAGCGGGCAGGAAGCGCTGGCCCTCGCGCCCGAGGTCGAGCCGCGCGCCATCGTGCTGGACGTGATGATGCCCGCACAGGATGGCTGGGAGGTCCTCAGCCTGCTCAAGGCCCACCCGCGCCTTGAGCGCATCCCGGTCATCGTGGCCACCATCCTCACCGATCGCGAGTTGGCCCTGTCACTGGGCGCCGCCGAGTTCCTCCACAAGCCCGTCAGCCAGACGGCGCTTCTGTCTGCTCTCGATCGGCTGGTGGAATAGCACCGCTCAGCGCCCGCCCGACCGCCTGGATGCACCGCATCAACTCATCGGCCGAAAGCCCCCCGTGGTGGGCGATCCCCAGGAAGCTGACGACCAGCGGTCTGCCTGCCGCGTCCTGTGCGGTGACAAAGAAGATGGGGATATCCCGCAGGGCCTCCTGCGACCGGATGCGTTCCACAAGCTGTGGACCGTTGAGATCCGGGAGGAGCACATCAACGAATATGGCGTCCGGGCGACGATCGGCGAGGAGTGCGAGGGCCTCCTCGGCGCTGGCCGCCTGCCACACGGTGTAGTGACGGCGTGCCGACCTGAGCATCCGTGCGAACAACCGCAAAAAGTCGCGATCATCGTCAACGACAAGGACGTTCTGCGCGCCCGGCACTCCGGCCAGCGCGTCCAGCAGCTGCTGCTGGCGCACCGGCTTGAGGAGATAGCCCGCAAGGCCGAGCTCCTCACTGTAGGCCTCCAGCGCGCCCGGCAGGGCGCAGGCGATCAGCGGCGCGCCATAGTTGACCGTGCCCGCCCGCTCCAGCCACCGAAAGGCCTCGCGGGCATTGCCCGCGCGCAGCACGATGGCCGAGGTCGGCTGCGAGCGGCTGATCCGCGCTGCCTCCTGCAGGTCGGCAGCGTGGACGATGGCACCCTCATCCACGTAGCGCCTTAGCAGCCCCTCGAGGGCCGGCTGTGGCTCGGTCACCACCAGGGTCAGCCGCGGGCGCAGTGCATCGGGAGCGGGCGCGGCACTCCCTTGCAGCGGCGAGAAGGGGACGGTGTCTTCGATCGGCAGGGTAAAGGTAAGGGTTGTGCCCTGCCCCGGCTCGCTCTCCACGGCCATCTCGCCGCCGTGCAACGTGACAAAGGTGCGCGAGATGTGCAGGCCGAGGCCGGTGCCACCATAGCGCCGCCGGATGGAGCCATCGAGCTGGCGGAACGGCTCAAAGAGCTTGGGGATATCCTCCCGCGCGATCCCGGGCCCCGTGTCGCGGACCGAGACGGCGACCTGCCCATCCCGGCGCCTAATGCTCACCCTGATCTCGCCCTTTTCCGTAAAGCGCACGGCGTTGCTGAGGAGGTTCAGCAGGACCTGACGCACGCGGGTCCGGTCGATGAGCACCGGCGGCAGGTCTGTGTCCATGTCCAGCCCGATGGAGAGCCCGCGCATCCTGGCGAGCGGTTCGATGGCAGCGACCGCCTCGCGGGCGGTATCGGTGAGCCTAGTCCACTCCTTGGCCAGCCCCATGCGGCCGACCTCGATCTGGCTGAGGTCGAGAATGTCATTGATGAGGTCTGAAAGGTGTTGTGCGTTGCGGAGGACCACCTCGAGATCGGCGAGGAGCGCAGGCGGCAGGCCTCCTCTGGCATAGGTGCGAGGGTTGCGCAGGATGACCTCGGTAAAGCCGATGATCATGTTGATCGGCGTGCGCAGCTCGTGGCTGACATTGGCGACGAACTCGGCCTTGGCGCGCCGGGCCTCCTCGGCCACGGCCTTGCTGGCCGCAAGCTTGCGGTTCATGGCAGCCAGCTCATTGTAGGCCGCATCCAGGTCCTTGAGCACCTGATTGAGCCTGCCCTGCCGCTCCTGCAGCTCGGCAGCCCGCTCCCGCGCCTCGGTGTAGCTGTGCCACGACCAGGAGACCAGGGTCGCCATGGGGCGGGCTCCCTGCCAGACCAGGCCGAGCGTCAGCCAGAAAAGCACGAGTGCCCCGGTCACGTCGGCTGGCCTGCCAGGGAGCAGCAGAAGTGCGGCGCTGATGAGGAGGGCAAGCAGCGCCCCGGCGAGCTCACCCAACAGAAAGACACCGCCCGCCACGATCAGGCTGAAGAAGTAGGCGACCGGCAGCTCCGGGTACGAGCGCACCACCCACAGACCAATGGCGGTCACGCCGACGAGAAAGAGGCCAGCTCCGAGACCGTAGCGGTACTGCAGGATGAGTGTGCAGGCCAGGGCAAGCCCCAGGGCAGCGACCACCAGTTCGAGCCCGGGCCGGCTGCGCGGCATGGGAAAGACCAGGGCAAACGCCCAGGCCACGAGCATGGTCGCAACCAGAAGGCGCCTGAGCACCGGCACGCGCAGCTCTTGAACGGCGCGCATCTTGTACTGCCAGGGGATCTCGGCGGATACGGTTGCCGTCATGGTGTCACCACTTTCGTGGGCAAAGGGCTTTGGCCTATCGGGGCGGCACCATCGGGCAGCGGCCCCGTGACGACAGTATTATAGCAGAGTTGAGGGCCTCCGGTCACAGTCCGCTCTCCGGCTGGTGGCTTTCCGCCCGCCGCGAGAATTCACATGGGGGCACCCCACCGGAGCCGAGGCGCGTCGTCGTAAGAAGAGATTGTGGGCCGCCTCAAGTGGGACGCGCCCGGAGCTACTGACGTGGTCCAC
>JAIMBM010000287.1 GCA_023511475.1 Anaerolineae bacterium | reverse complement strand
GGGGGGCGGCGCCGGGCCGCCCCTGAAGTCCGCCTGGGGGAGGGGGTCCCCCGACGAGCCGGCGCAAAGCCGATCCCGACGGGCAGAGCTGCCAGCAGCCTGCCTCCGTTCCATGCGCGGAACCCGATTCTGAGCACGTACACCAGCGACGGTCTGGCCGCCCATCGCCTCCTGTGCTATAATGCGCTCTGGAGGTGGCCGCGAGCGATGAAGGCGATGGCCAGGCTGGAGTACGGGGCGTCGCTGTTGGGGCTTCGTCTGACGGCAGAGCACATCCGGCTCTTCCAGCGATACTATGAAGAGCTGGTGGAGTGGAACCGGCGCTTCAACCTCACCACTGTGGCCGGGTACGAGGAGGTGCAGCTCCGCCACTTCCTCGATTCCCTCTCCTGCCTGCTCGCCCTCCCCGGCTGGAGCCGCGAGGTCGTGGGCTGCGAGCTGCCCATCGTCTGCCAGCCGCAGCCCTGGCAGTGCCTCGACGTCGGCGCGGGGGCGGGCTTTCCAGGCGTGCCACTCAAGATCGTCTGCCCCGAGCTGCGCCTGACCCTCCTCGAGGCCACGCGCAAAAAGGTCGAGTTCCTGCTGCACCTCGTGGACGATCTCGGCCTCAATCAGGTGGACGTGGTCTGGGACCGAGCCGAGTCGCTCGGGCGCAACCCGGCCTACCGCGAGCGCTTTGACGTAGTCGTCGCCCGCGCCGTCGCCGACCTGCCCGTCCTGAGCGAGTATTGCCTGCCCTTCTGCCGCATCGGCGGGCGCTTTATCGCCCAGAAGGGGCCAGAGGCCGAGCGAGAGGTAGAAGACGCCCGCACCGCCATGGAGCAACTGGGAGGGAGGCTCCGCGAGATCAAGGAGGTCTGCCTCCCCGGCCAGCGCGAGCGGCGGGCCCTGGTGGTCATCGACAAGGTCGCACACACCCCGCCCGCCTACCCCCGCCGGCCCGGCATACCCGCCAAGCGGCCGCTCCGGGCCACGGCACAGCCTGCAGCCGAGTAGGCGGGACTGGGTCCGGAGAATCCGCGCCCGGCTTGCCGGAGCCGCGCAGATCGGTCTGAGGTGATCGTATGTTGCCCTTGCGAGACGTAATCGCCCGCATCATCCGCCTGCGCCAAGAGGGCCGCGCCCAGATGACGCTCCTTGCGGCCTGCCCCAACTCGAGCGCCGTGCTCGAGGCGGCCGTCATGGTTGCCGCAAGCAACAGCACGCCCATGCTCTTTGCGGCCACGCTCAATCAGGTCGACCGCGACGGCGGCTACACCGGCTGGACCCCCGCGCACTTTGTCCGTGAGCTGCAGACCCATGCGGACCGGTACGCCTGCCGCGCGCCCCTCTACCCTTGCCTGGACCACGGCGGCCCCTGGCTCAAGGACCGGCACACGACCGACCGCCTCTCGCTCGCCGAGACCATGGCCGAGGTCAAGGCCACTCTCACAGCCTGCCTCGAGGCGGGGTATGCGCTGCTTCACATAGACCCTACGGTCGACCGGGAGCTGGCCCCGGGGCAGGCGATCGCCATCGAGACGGTGCTCGAGCGGACGGTCGAGCTGATCGCCCACTGCGAGGCGGAACGGACCCGGCTCGGCCTCGAGCCGGTGTCCTACGAGGTCGGGACGGAGGAGGTGCACGGCGGCCTCGTCGATTTCGACAGCTTTTGCGCCTTTGTCCAGGGCCTGCGCCGCCGGCTGGACGAGGAGGGCCTCGGCGAGGCGTGGCCATGCCTCATCGTCGGCAAGGTCGGCACCGACCTCGGGAACCCGGTCTTTGACCCCGAGGTCGCCCGTCGCCTCTACGGGATCGTCGCTCCCCTCGGCTCGCTCATCAAGGGCCACTACACGGACTGGGTGGAGAACCCCGCAGCCTACCCCGAGAGCGGGATGGGCGGCGCCAACGTCGGCCCCGAGTTCACGACGGAGGAGTACCTCGCCCTCGAAGAGCTATCAGCCCGCGAAGCCGATATGCTCCGGGGCCGGCCCCTGCGCGAGCCCTCGCGCATCATGGAGGCGCTCGAAGAGGCGGTCCACGAGTCCGGCCGCTGGCGGAAGTGGCTCCGGCCGGAGGAGCAGGGCCGCGATCTGCGCGACCTGCCCCCGGACCGCCGGGCCTGGCTGGTGCAGACCGGCGCACGCTATATCTGGACCGATCCGCGAGTGCGCGAGGCGCGGGAGCATCTCTATGAGAACCTCTCGGCCGCCATGCCGGACCCGCACCACTTTGTGGTAGCGCGCATCGCCCGCTCCATGGAGCGGTACATCACCCACTTCCACCTGTTTGACGCTCAGACCCTGCTGGACATGGCGTAGCCACGCCCCGGCGGGTCAGGAGAGCGCCTCGCTGATGGTCCCTTCTCGCACCTGCCAGCGGACGGTCTGCTGCACGAACTCGCGGGGAAAGACCTCGATATCGGTGGTGGTGATCACAACCTGCCGCGCGCCGCCAAGCGCCGCGAGCAGGTACTGGCCACGCGCCCGATCGAGCTCGGACATGACGTCGTCCAGGAGCAGGATCGGCATGTCGCCCGTCTGCCCGGCCATGAAGCGCACCTCGGCCAGCTTGAGGGCAAGGGCAGCTGTACGCTGCTGACCGCGGGAGCCAAGCAGCCCGAGGTCAACGCCATTGGCCACAAACCGCAGCTCATCGCGATGCGGGCCGACCGTGGTCACGCCTGAGGCCAGGTCACGCTGCCTTGTGCGGGCGATGGCCGCGAGGGCGGCCTCGTAGAGCGCGGGCGGGGGCTGGTCTGGCTCGGGAGTTGCCGGCTCGGCCTCGAGCTGCGGCAGGGCGAGCGAAGCCTCGTACTGCAGCGTGAGGCGCTCGCTACCCCCGGTCAGCTCCCCGTGGACAAGGGTAGCCGCGGCTTCCAGGTCGCTGACCGCCCTCTGGCGCCGTCGGCTGATGAGCGCGCCCCAGCGAGCCAGCTGCTCATCCCAGTACGTCAGCTGCGCCGGATCGTCGTGCCGCTCCCGTAGCCTGCGCAGCAGGTGATTGCGCTGCTCCAGCACCCGGTTGTAGCGCTGGAGGTGTCGGCAGTAGGCCGGGTCGACCTGACAGAGCGTGACATCGAGGTAGCGGCGACGCAGGGCCGGCGCGCCGGCCACCAGGTCGCTATCCTGGGGCAGGAACAGCACCACGTTGAGCTGGCCTAGGAGGTCAATGGCGCGCCGCTCGACGCCGTTCAGGCGGATGCGACGGACGAGCCGGCCGGCCGGGCTCTCCGTCCGGGCGGGCTCCCGCACCAGTGTCACCTCCAGATGCGCGGCTCCGGAGCTCCGCTCGACGTCCCCAACCAGGCGGGCGTAGGGCAGCGGCTCAGCAGCCGCACCCCAGCTGATCAGATGGCGATCCGAGGCGATGATCGGGGAGCGGGTCGTGGCAAGGTAGTAGATGGCCTCCAGGAGATTCGTCTTGCCCTGTGCGTTCTGCCCCTGTACGAGGACTGTGCGCTCCGGGAAATCCCGCTCCAGCCGCGCATAGTTACGAAAGTTGGTCAGCGAGAGGTGCTTCAGATACATGCCACACTCTTCGAGGCGCAAGCCCCGGCGGGCGATGGCCGGCTACCGGAAGCCAACCCGCTGTAGCTGCGCACGCCCCGTGCTGGCCTGAAGCGGCCCCTGAAAAGCGCCACTTCCCCCTCATCGGTTCAGATGCATGGGCATGATGACGTGCAGGAACGACTCCCCGCCAACCGGAGTGAGCACCCCGGGGCTGGTCGGCGCGATCGTATCCAGCGCCACCTCGGCAGCGTGCAGCACACCGAGGACGTCCGCGAGGAAGCGGGCGTTGAAGGCGATCTCGATTGGCTCTCCCTCGATGGTCGCCTCCAGCTCGCTCACGTTCGACCCCACCTCCGACGAGGTCGCCGACACGATCACACGCCCCGGCGCCAGGTCACCTGCCGGCTCGGCCTTCAGGCGCAGGACGTTGTTCGAGTCCCGGGCAAAGAGCGCGGCGAGGCGCACCGCCTTCAGAAACTCGCCGACGTTGAGCACGGTGCGAGTCGTGCGGGAGCGTGGGATGATCTTGTCATAGTCGGGGAAGGTGCCTTCGATAAGCTGGGTGACGAGGTCGATGTTGCTGAGGCGGAAGAACGCCTGGCTGCGCGAGGGCGAGATGATGATCTTGACCGGCTCCTGCTCGTCGGCGCTGATACGGGCCAGCTCCTGCAGGGCCCGCGCCGGGATGATGACCCGGGCCTGCGCCTCCGGCGGCACCGTGAGCTCGGTCGAGCGCACCGAAAGGCGGTAGCCATCGGCCGCAGCCATGGTGATGCCGGTCGGGGTGATGGCGGTCAGCACTCCGGTCAGCACCGGCCGGCTCTCGTCGGTAGCTGCAGCGAGGGTGACCTGGGCGATCATATCCCGCAGCGTCTCGGCCTCGACGGACACGGCACGGCCATCCTCACCCGCCGAGACGATGGGGAACTCTTGGGCGTCGATCCCCTTGATGGAGGCCTCAAAGCGGCCGCAGCGCAGGTTGAGGGTCTGCGTGCGGGTCTGCAGCTCCATGTCGATGCGATCGGGAGGGAGCGAGTTCACCAGCTCGGTGAACAACCGCGCCGGGACGGTGATGGCCCCATCCTGCTCGACCTTAGCCCCGACCCAGCAGTTGATGCCCAGCTCCAGGTTGGTGGCGGAGAGCTTGAGGCGCGAGTCGTCGGTCGCCACCAGGACGTTGGAGAGCACGGGCAACGTCGTGCGCGCCCCCACGGCCCGCCCGACAATGGAGAGGCCCCTGGCCAGGTTTTCCTGCAGACAAGAGACCTTCATGCAGCGCTCCTTCCCCTCGTTCCTCTTTGCTACATCGGGGTGCGAGTATACTACAGTTTGGAGTGCGATTCAAGGGAAGGAACGAGGACGGGTGCAGTTCATTTTTGGGGCAGTTCGCGTTCAGGGACGCCGTCACCGACCCCTCCCCCTTCCCCGCCCCACGCCGGCCCCCCCGCGGCGCCCCCGGCCCCTGGGCAACCGCCGGGG
>JAIMBM010000286.1 GCA_023511475.1 Anaerolineae bacterium | reverse complement strand
GCCATACCACCCTCCACGAGCGCTGGAGCATGTGATCAGGAAACGAGGACCTGAAAAGGCCAAACTCGAGCCCCTCCTATTCTGGATTGCCCTGAGATCGAATCGCCGGACAGCGCCTGTTCGCCCCTGAAGCCTTTGCAGGGCTCCGGTGACGGAAGAGGACCCGCACAGAGGATGCCTCCCCGATTTGGGTCTCAGTGCTGTTGGGTGTAATCTAGGAGAGGTAGCTTGGCTTTTGGGTCCGTGTCTTTCCCTTCGAGGAGGCCATCATGGCGGAGAGCAGCTTCCCCTTCCAGAACCCGGACCTGCCCGTCAGCGCTCGCGTCGGTGATCTGGTGTCGCGGCTTACGCTCGAGGAAAAGGTGTCGCAGATGATGTCCTCGGCGCCGGCCATCCCACGTCTGGACATCCCCGAGTACGACTGGTGGAACGAGTGCCTGCACGGCGTTGGCCGGGCCGGCATCGCGACGGTGTTCCCGCAGGCCATCGGCCTTGCGGCGATGTGGGATGTGGGGCTCATGCACCGCATCGCCGTGGCCATCTCCGATGAGGCGCGGGCCAAGCACCACGAGGCGCTGCGCAACGGCGACCGCGGCCGCTACAAGGGCCTCACGTTCTGGACCCCCAACATCAACATCTTCCGCGATCCCCGCTGGGGCCGGGGGCAGGAGACCTACGGCGAGGACCCCTACCTGACCGCCCGGCTGGGCGTGGCCTTTGTGCGAGGCCTGCAGGGGGAGGATCCCCGCTACCTCAAGCTCGTGGCCACGCCCAAGCACTATGCCGTGCACTCCGGACCGGAGCACGACCGGCACGAGTTCGACGCCCGCGTGAGCGCCCGCGACCTGTGGGATACGTACCTGCCCGCCTTCGAGGCCTGCGTGCGCGAGGGGCGGGCCGCCTCAGTCATGGGCGCCTACAACCGCACTAACGGTGAGCCGTGCTGCGCGAGCCCGACCCTGCTGGAGGAGATACTGCGCAGACGCTGGGAGTTCGATGGCTACGTCGTCTCCGACTGCGGGGCCATCCGCGACATCTACCATGGCCACAAGGTCGTCGCTACAGCCGAGGAGGCGGCGGCCCTCGCGGTGCGCCACGGCTGCGACCTGAACTGTGGCGTGACCTACTCGGCCCTCGTCAAAGCCGTCGAGAAGGGGCTGATCACCGAGGCGGAGATTGACCGCAGCGTGCGACGCCTCTTCACTGCCCGTATGCGCCTCGGCATGTTCGATCCCCCCGAGTTGGTACCCTACGCCCAGATCCCCTACAGCGTCAACGACTGTGCCGAGCACCGCGCCCTTGCGCTGCAGGCAGCGCGCGAGTCGATCGTGCTCCTCAAGAACGAGGGCAACCTCCTGCCGCTCGCCGGGGACCTGCGGACCGTCGCCGTGATCGGCCCCAACGCCGATGCCGAGCTCGTGCTCCTCGGCAACTATAACGGTACCCCCTCCAGCGCGGTGACGCCGCTCCAGGGCATCCGTGCCCGGGCTGGTGCGCGAACGGAGGTTCGCTACACCCCCGGCTGCGAGGTCGCCGGCACCTCTACAGCGGGGTTCGCCGAGGCGATTCAGGCCGCCCGCAGCGCCGATGTGGCCATCCTCGTGCTTGGCCTCGACCAGGCGCAGGAGGGGGAGGAGGGGCAGCGCGAGGGCGTCGCCGGTGGCGGAAGCAGCCAGGGCGACCGTGTCGGCCTCGGCCTGCCGGGCGTCCAGGAGGAGCTGCTCCGGGCGGTGCATGCGACTGGCACGCCCGTGGTGCTCGTGCTCCTCAACGGCAGCCCCATCGCCCTGAGCTGGGCGGCCCAGCATGTGCCGGCAATCGTCGAGGCCTGGTATCCGGGTGAGGAGGGGGGCACGGCCATCGCCGAGGTGCTCTGGGGCGACTATTGCCCCGCCGGACGGCTGCCCGTCACCTTCTACCGCTCCGATGCCGACCTGCCGCCGTTCACCGACTATGCCATGGCCGGGCGCACCTACCGGTACTTCCAGGGCCAGCCGCTCTTCCCCTTTGGCTTTGGCCTGAGCTATACGACCTTTGCCTACACGGACCTCAGGGTGGGCCCCGGGCAGATCGTCCCCGGCGAGAGTGTGACGGTCACGGCGGAGGTGCGCAACACCGGCCTGCGGGCGGGCGATGAGGTCGTGCAGCTCTACCTCCGGGCCCTCGAGCCCGGCGGCCCCGCGCCCCTGCGGGCGCTGGCGGGCTTTGCCCGACTGCACCTTGAGCCGGGTGAGGCGCGCAGGGTATCCTTCACCCTCTCCCCGCAGCAGATGGCCCGCGTCGATGAGGAGGGCGAGCGGGTCCTCGATCCGGGGACCTACGAGGTCTCCGTCGGAGGGGGCCAGCCCGGTCCGGGGTGCGTGATCGGGCGCTTCTGCATGAGGTAGCGAGGCCCCGCCGGAACGAGCGCCAGGGCCTGTGGGCAGGCGTTGCGCCTCTGCCTCAGTCCCTCAGGCCCTCCATG
This sequence comes from Anaerolineae bacterium, assembly GCA_023511475.1. Lineage (GTDB taxonomy): Bacteria > Chloroflexota > Anaerolineae > SpSt-313 > SpSt-313 > SpSt-313. The sequence goes on along the minus strand of JAIMBM010000286.1, from coordinate 2,532 downwards.
GCGTACCGTGTGAGCTCGGTCACGCTGAGTTGCTCGATGCCGAGCTTGTCCAGCGTGCGCCCTCGTCGCCAAAAGTCGGTCTGGTGCACGATACAGGCGAGGCGGATGATGGCGTCGACACACTGCACCGATACGCCGTAGCGCTGCCCAAGGGCGGCGATGGGCACGAGGCTCATGGGGATCTCCTCAAAGATGTAGCGGTGGTTCAGCGTCGGCGGGGCCTTGATCCCCCGGTAGCCGGGCTGGTTCTGTATGGCCTCATACAGGGTAGAGCCGGTCGAGTCGTAGGCCATCTTCAGCCACTCCAGCGCGGAGCGGGCACGGATGCCCAGCGCTGCGGCCACGGTCACCCGCTCGCGGTCCAACGCCTCGAGGACGCGCGCCACAGAGGGTGTGACCCCATCAATGTAGAACTGGAACTCGCCACGGGTCGACTCGATGCGCCCGGCATTGAGCAGGGTCAGTGCGGGGTGAAAGATCGCGCCCATGTTGTTGAGCCCTGTGTGCAGGACGCTGATCCCATCGATGTATTGTGGATAAGCCGGGCTGAGCGCCTCCAGCACCCGGGCCGTGCGCGTGGCCGGCAGGGCTGCGAGCGGTACGGCCTCCTTGATGGCGAATATGCGCGCCTGGGCCGGCCCGTCGGAGCGGCTGGCGTAGATGAGCGTCTCGGCTTCAGCGATCGTGACCTCGGCCCGACAGCCACAGTCGTTCAGAACCTTGACGAACTGGAGCGCGCCTCCCGTGCGGCCGGGATGGAGCACCACGATCTGATCGTCGCGCAGGTAGGGCGCTGCAGCACGGGCGATGTCGGCGTGGGCCGTCGAGGGAACGACAACCATGACGATCTCCGCCTCGGCAAGGGCCTCACCCATGTCGGAGGTGACGAGCTTGAGGGAGCCGAACCCGCGCGGTCCTCCCTGATAGCTCTCCAGTTCGATGCCTCCCCGGCGCGCGATGGCGGCGACGTTCTCCGCCGTGCGGTTGTACAGCGTGACCTGGAATCCCATCAATGCCAGGTGTGCGGCCATCGCCTTGCCGCCATGGCCGGCGCCGACGACTGTGTAACGAGTCTCTCTGCCCATGCGAGCCTCCTATCCTCAACGTAGTCCAAGCCGTGCCAGGCGCTCGGCCTCAGAGATGGGGCGGCCGCTCTCAGGGTCGATGGCCACGCAGGCGCCACGGTCGTCGATCCGCGACACGATCTCTCCCCGCGCGAAGGGGTTGTTACGCAGATGGGGCGCATCCAGCACCCCGGCCGTGACGGCGCGGGCCAGAGTCGCCGGATCGGTCAACGGGTCGGTGACGCCGGGACCGGCGAGGCTGCGAATGGCGTCCAGAGTGACCCCGGCCTCGCGGATCAGCTCCTCGCGGCGCGCCTGCACCGAGGGGTCGCGCGTCATGTCGGGCTGGCCCTGCAGCGCGTTGGCGATGGCCCGGCGAGCCAGCCGGCAGGCCTCGATGACATCCTCTGCAGTCGCGGCGTGGTCCGCCTCGGTATGGCCGACAACGTGCACAATGTGGGGCCGGAGCGCCATCTGGAAGTAGACGGTCGCCGCCAGATGCGCCCGCGCAGCCTCCGGCTCGAGCGGGTAGCTCAGGAGCCCTGTGCGGGTCTGTCGCCAGATGCGAAAGTCGGGCCCGGCGAGGGGCTCTATGAGGTCGAGGATTGCCAGCATCTTGGCCAGGTCCATCGCCTCCGATGTTGCTGGAGGGCTGTTGAGCATGAGCTGCGCGACATAATCCTGAACCCCAAAGGCCCGCGCATTGTGGGCCGAGAGGTATCCGGATACCACGGTGATCACGTCGGGGGCATCCCGCATGGCCCAGTGGTGTGGCTCGTTCAGCTCCACCGGTATCCCGCGCTCTCCGTACCAGGCCATGACCTGCTGATGCTCGCGGATCGAGCCCTCGAGGTCCCAGGGACCGCGCCCGTCCATACGGTTGAACCAGAAGATCGGTATGGCGCACCAGGCGATGCGGATGGTCTCGACGTACATCTCTGCGAGCCGGATAAAGTCGTCGGTTCCGGAGTAGGTGCGCAGGAGTGGATAGTTGCCGCGCCGGCTCGCCGCATAGAGGGTGCGGTAGTCATCTGCCGAGCGCACCGGCACGCCGCCGGCGCCAGTGCGTGCCGGGTCCTGTCGCTCGGGGTGGAAAAAGTTGGCCTGCGCATCCTGATCGGTGCCGAGTGAGATCACGTCCAGGACTCTCGCCTCGGCGATACGGACGATGCCCTCCCGGGTCGCCTCGACGGTGGGGAGGCCAAAGTGGTGCCGGAGCACCGGATAGGGCGCCTTCCAGGCGATGCGCTCGATGAGCGTCTGCGGGTAGTCGCGCTCGGTGTGGGATGCTCTGGGCTGACCCCTGAGGTAGGCCAGCACCTCCTCGGGCCCCTCTTCGGCAAAGGTCCGCTCGAAGAAGCCGATGCTCCGCGCCCGCTCGGCCACAGGGGGCGTGCCGCCAAAGGCAAAACGCACACCCGCCGCTCGCAGGTCATCGGCGGCCTCGGCGAACTCGTCCTCTTCGGCA
>JAIMBM010000285.1 GCA_023511475.1 Anaerolineae bacterium | reverse complement strand
CTCTCTAGGACCGCTCCGGGTCGAGGGGCATCATGCCACAATTCTCTTAACGCTGCAAAAACACGCGCAATTGTTAAAGATTCTTGCCCCCTGTCCGCCCCTGAAGGGGGAAAGGGGGAGGGGTCCGCGAACACAGGGTCGTTGGGGGCTATCGCGGCGGCTTCTGCGCGATATTGAGGCGCGCGCGGCGAAAGACCCAAGTGGAGGGCAGTGCCCCGCCTCCCTACAGAGCGGTCAGTGGTATCGGCGTGAAGGTCAGTATAAACACCACCATCATGGCCACTGCTACCAGCACCTGCCACGGCCTCAGCCGCGTGACATCATCCAGCGGCGTGGCGTAGGTCTGACCAAAGACAAAGACCAGCCCTGCAGTGAGGAACCATCCAGGCCAGGCAAAGAGCCCCAGCACCACGAGCGCCATGACCACCGCGAGGGTCAGCTGCCGGGCGCGGTCTCCGATAAGCACGTAGGCGATGTGCCCACCATCCAGTTGCCCCGCCGGGATCAGGTTGAACCCCGTCAGGAACAGGCCGCCCCAGGCGGCAAAGGCCACCGAGTGGAGGTTCACGTCCAGCCCGTTCGCCGGCAGCAGTCGCCCGAAGATCAGGAACTTGATGGCGGCATACAGGAGGGAGTTTCCTTCGAGCACCGCCCCGTACGGCGGGATCGGCCCGACCTGCGAGAGCTTGAGCCCCAGCACCAGGAGCGGCAGCGCCACCGCCAGACCCGCCAGCGGACCGGCGGCAGCCACCGCCAGGAGCACCCGACGGTCCCGCGGCGGCGCCTTCAGGCGGATCACGGCGCCCAACGTCCCGAAGGGACTCCCCGGCAGCGGGACAAAGTAGGGCAGGCTCACAATGCCATAGTGCCGCCCCGCCAGGTAGTGCCCGAACTCGTGCGCCAGCATAATGGTCAGGAGCGTCACGGCAAAGGGCACATCTACCAGCGGGCCGGGCAACCCCTTGCTGAGGTCAACCGCTCCGGCGAGGGCGGCCAACAGCATCGAGATCCCGGGGATGAACAGGACGGACAGCGCCGTGAGTGCAAAGAGCACAAGGTTGACCCATGGCCGGCCCGGCCGCTGTTGGAGGAGGAGCGGCCAGGCCTCGATGAGCTCGTCGGCGCCGCGCCGTCTGAAGAGGGGGGTGTAGCCGAGGGGCCGCAGCCGCTCGGCCGCCAGCGCATAGGCCTCATCCGACGGGCGCAGCAGCCGGCCGCGCAGCCGCACCAGGCCGCCGCGGCCCAGGGTCGTGTCGTATACCTCGAACAGGTCCCAGAGAGCAGCGCGCACCTTGTTGGCTGCCTCGCTGCCGGTGGTCTCGTACTGTACGGTCACCACACGCTCCGTGTCTCAAACGTAATAGGCTGCCCTGCCGCGTGAATGAAGGGGTGTACCTGTGCGCAGCTCGTTCGTCGCCGGGCGTCGCCTCGTCATCCCTGGGGGGCTTCCCATGCCTCGACGTACAGCGTGTACTCGCCCTGTGCCTTCACCTGCAGGCAGTAGGTGCCGTTGCCTTGCGGCAGAGTGGCGAGGTCTCCGTGGCCCTTGCCGGCCGCCCAGACGCGCGCAAAGAGGCGGCCGTTAGCGCGATCGATCACCCGCACCTCCACATCGCGGTCCGCGGGCGTGGCCCGGATGCGCCACGGTCCGGGGAGCGTGACCTCCCTGCCCTCTGCACAATAGTCGTGATCGCCCCTGCCGTCGAGCGTGTAGAGCAGGCGCCAGTGGCTCTCGGGGGTTGGCGTTGGGCGCGGCGTTCCGAAGGTCAGAGGAGAGGCCGAGCGACCCGGCTGTCGTCCGGGCATCTGCCAGAGCACGGCCAGGAGGAAAGCCCCTGCCGCGAACAGGGCCAGGTTGCGGCGGGTTGCTGCACGCATGGCTGCTCCTCGGTGTCAACACTCGATGGGAGGAGCCGCCCGGCTGCAACGTACTTGCGCCGGGCGCGGTTCCTCTACCCCTCCCTCATCAGGCCGCGGGATTGTACCACAGCGATAGGCGACCGTCAAAGGATGGGTGGGGGGAACGTTGACAGGTTACCCGGCCTCGTGCTAGAATCGCGGCCCAGCGGCCCCTTGTTGGCCTGCGACGTGTGCTGCCGGGAGAGGAAGATGATTGAAGCGATCTCGGGCCTCGCAGCCGCCTTTGGCCTGGCGTCGTCGGCCGGTTTGAACGCCTATGTGCCGCTCCTGGTCGTGGCCCTGATGGCGCGGTACACGGACCTTGTCCGCCTGAGCCCACCCTTCGACCTCTTGACCAACGGCTGGATCATCCTGCTCCTTGCCGTGCTCCTCGTCATCGAGGTCGTGGCCGACAAGGTCCCGGCCGTCGACACGGCCAACGACATCATCCAGAGTGTCGTTCGGCCTGCCGCGGGGGCGATCCTCTTTGCCGCCTCGGCGAGGACCATCGTCGATATCCATCCCCTGCTCGCGATCGCGTGTGGCGTCATCGTCGCCGGGGGCGTGCATGCCGTGAAGGCCACGGCGCGGCCGGCCATCACGGCTACCTCGGCCGGCATACTGAACCCTGTGGTGAGCACCGGGGAGGACGTCCTCAGTGCCGTGATGTCGGTGCTCTCGGTGCTCGTGCCGCTCCTCATCCTCCTGCTCGTGCCCGCACTCGTGGCGCTTGTGGTCATCCTCCTGCGTCGGCTGCGGGCAAAGGCCCCGGCGAGCAGCCCCTGAACAGACCTCGCGCCGTCCGGGGCGGCACTACGAACCGGCGCCCTCAGGCTGCGACTATCACGTGCCGCAGATGCCTCGGACGCTGGGGGTCGAGGCCCTGCTCGAGCGCTCGATAGTAGGCCAGGAGCTGTAGCGGAAGGAGCAAAAGGGGACCGCGGGCCAGCTCCGGCAGACCCGATTCGAGCGATAGTGTGTGCGTGGCTCTGTCGGGCGCGACGCGCTCGCCGATGGCGAGCGTCTGCCCACCCAGCCGCCGGACTTCCTCCAGCACGGACTGCTCGGCCTCTGTGGCCGTGTCCGACAACATCCCGACCACAAGCGTCTGCTGGTCGACCAGGGAGATCGGCCCATGGCGGAACTCGGGGAAATGGTAGGCCTCCGACCATGCCAGGGCCATCTCCTTAAGCTTGAGCATCGCCTCGCAGGCCAGCCCGTAATACGGGCCGGAGCCCAGAAAGACCGCTCGCTGCCATCCCTGTCCGGCGAGGTTGTGCGAAAGGTCCACGCTGCGGCGGAGGACATCTCGCCCGCGCGCGGACAGCGCCTCCAGGGCCCCAAGGTAGGCATCATCCGCAGCGACCAGGCCGGCCAGGCATTGGACGGCCAGATACATGCTGGTGAAGGAGCGGGTCTGCGGCACCGACTCCTCCCAGGCCTCCTGGCAGACAAAGGCAGCCTCCGCCAGACCGGCTAGGCGGCTGTCGCCGTCACAGGTGATAGCCAGCACCGGCATCCCCCGCCGGTGGTGCTCTTCGGCGGCCTGCAGCGTCTCTGTGGTCTCCCCCGACCGCGACACCGCCACCATGAGGACCATCTGCCTGACATCCGGGTAGACACCGGCCGGGAAGAGGGCGACCTCTGAGGAGGGGGACGCCTGCGCTCTCTGGCCGGTCAGCTGCTGATGCAGGCTGGCAGCTGCCAGGGAGAGATAGTAGGTCGAGCCACACCCGACGAAGAGGACCCCATCCCAGCACTGGGAGAAGAGCAGGGCGCTGAGCCGCTCGCGGCCCTCCTGCAGCTCTCGCCAGGTTGCCATCCAGACCTCTGGCTGGCTCTCGATCTCTGCTCTGATAACCGGCTCTTCGGCCACTCGCGCGCCTCCGTGAGGCTGGATTCCTGGCCCCGCCAGTGGGGTTGGAGCCAGCGGGGCCAGCCTCGCCATGGAGCTTAGCCCGCGTGCGAGTGGCCGTCAACCCCAAAGAGGCCCGGCGCGAGGCGAAAAAACGGAGGCCGCCGGAGCGGCCCCCGCGTGGTGTGTGCATGGGTGCAACGGGCGCGGGATCAGGCATCCTCAGGTGGATCGCCGCGGGCCCTCAGTGCCTGCCACTTGGAGGTGATCAGGCGGAAGACGTCTCCCCGGTACTCCTTCCACATGTGGATCATGGCGGGCATCGCTGAGACCAGGATCACCACCGCCACCACCAGCAGGAAGTAGCGGTCGATATCGGGGATCGACGCGCCGAGAAAGTATCCCGCGCTCGTCACGCCTGCGGCCCAGAGGAGGCCACCGAGGATATTGAAGGTGACGAAGCGGGGGTAGTGCATGTCGGCCGCGCCGGCCACGATGGGAGCAAAGGTGCGGATAAAGGGCATGAAGCGGGCCAGGACGATCGTCTTGCCGCCATGCTTCTCGTAGAAGGCCTTGGCGGCCAGCAGGTTCTTGGGCCGGAACAGCAGGGACTTTTCGCGGGTAAAGATCGGCGGCCCGACGCGCTTGCCGAACCAGTAGCCGACGCTATCGCCGAGGATCGCGGCGACCGGAAGAATCGTGAGCAGCACCGAGAGCCTGAGATCGCCACGGGCCGCCAGGAGCCCCGCCGTCAGGAGCAGGCTATCCCCCGGCAGGAAAAAGCCGAAGAACAGCCCCGATTCGGCAAAGACGATGGCGAACAGGCCGGCATAGCCAACGGCCTTGATCAGCTCTTCCAGGTTGACAGGCAGCACGGAGAACTCCCAGCCGCTCACCTTGGGCGAGCCGCTGCTCACACTGTCGCACATACGCCGCCTGGCGACTACCCACCAGAACAAGCCCAGAGTATGTGAGAGCGCCGCGCACGATGCCCCTCAGCCACGATGCCACCGTGTGGCGGGAGGAGGGCTGCGCCATCCCTCCACGGGGCAACGGGCGTTCTCGGGCGCCTGGGTCGGTTCGGAGGCGCCTGGCGGTGGGAAGGGCTGGCGGAAGGTGAAGGCGAAGGGTGTAGGGCCGTGTGTCTGCACATGCGTGAGCCGTTCCACCGCCTCGGCCATCGTGGGAATGTGGCCGACGGGCACCCACCATAGTGCCAAGGACGCCTCGGCCATGTGCTGGAACCACTCGCGACGCCGGCGCAGGAAGCTGGCGTG
>JAIMBM010000284.1 GCA_023511475.1 Anaerolineae bacterium | reverse complement strand
GGGGAGGGGCGCCCCCGGCACAGCATCGCTCGAGGTCATCTCAAGGACCCGCAAAGGGTACGTCGGGTGGCGCTCCGAAAGGCCAAACTCGATCCTCTTCCATGGACTTGCCGCCCCCGCGGCGCGGCGAGGGGCTACCCCGCCAGGCGCCGCGGGGGCGGGGCCTTTCACCCCTCCGGAAACCGATACCTCATCCCCGCCGGGATACAGGTCCCGTCGGCGAGTTCATAGTTGGGGCCGTCCAGCCGGGCATTGATCAGCAGGCTGACCGGCGGCATGGATACGACGTCGAAGGCGACCGGTGTGCCGGGCACGTCCAGCGGGTTCAGCGGGGTCGCGCAGGTGTACGGCCCGCTGCGCTCCCGGTACTGTTCCGGCTCGGCCTCGACGAGGACCTTGCTCGCCCACTTGCCCATGCGGATCCACCGCGGCAAGGGGACCGGCTCGCGGCTGATCACAAAGCACTCGAAGACGCTCCCCGGCGCCAGCTCCTTGGCCCGCCCATAGTTCTCAGGAAAGTTCCCGCGCGGCCCAAAGCGCTCGGGCCGCCGGTAGTAGGCGACCTGCGCCATCTTCCAGGTCACGAGCAGGTAGTCGAACCGGAGCGGGCGCGCCGGGGTCACATAGATGCCGGCGGCATTGAGCTTGCCCAGGTCGGCCGGGTAGCTCGGTCGGTAGCCGCTGGCGAAGTAGGGCACGCGGATGAGCCGGTCGTTGAACAGCGCGTACGAGAGCGCATAGTTGTGCAGGTAGTGCCCCGTCTCGTACAGCGTGCCCATCTCGCGGGTCGCATAGTACAGCGAGTCGTGTAGCACCAGTCGGCACCGGAGGATGAGCATCAGCGGCCTCCCTTCAGCGGCCGCGCCTGCTTGTGGCCGCCTTGCAGTCGTCTGCATACTTGGCCGTCGCCGCCGCCAGAGTCCTGAGCAGCTCGGCCGTCCAGCGGGCGTCCTGGTACAGCGCCGTCACTTCGGCTGCAAAGTCGGCGGCCAGGGACCCGCTGAGCTCGAAGGTCTTGGCGATAGGCTCCTGGGCGATCAGGGTGTGGTAGGACTCGCAGCACGCCTCCAGCACCGCCTGCCTCTCCAGGGGCTCGCTCCAGCGGTCTTCCTCCTGAATATAGTCATACATGGCCTGGGCGAGGCGCAGGTTGGAGAAGATCTCGGCGTCCCCAAAAACGACGGCCACCAGGTGGTTCGTCATCTTGCCGGTGCGGGTATCCTGCGCGCCGTAGCGGTCTGTGCGCAGCAGGTTGCCGAGCACGTACAGAAAGCCCTCGTAGGTCGGGTCCCGCAGGGTGACGACCGACGGGAAAAAGACCTGTGGCACCACGTGGTCCTGCTCCCCGAAGGAGGCGCGGGTCTCACCCCCCTTGGTCATGGTGCCGTGCTCGTAGAGCGCGTTGAAGGAAAAGGCCTTGTGCGACTCCTCGTACGGGCTCACCGAGAAGGCCGAGTCCACATAGACCTTGGACTTTTCCGCCCCCTCGTTGCCGATGGCATACCCGTACAGGATGCAGTCCGGGCAGCGCTTGCAGAAGCGCTCGCTGTTATACTCGCAGGCCAGCTCTCCGCTGTCGCTGATGATGCCATATCGGCGCAAGAGCTCGCGGCCGGTGAGCCGCTCCGGCGAGGACTGCTTGCGCTTGAAGAGCACCAGGCGCGAGATGACGCGGGCGTTGGGGACGAGGTCCAGCCCCGCCTGCACGCGGATGACGTTCAGGCTGCCGTCGGTCTGGAAGACGGGGAAGGACTCGGTCTCGCGGACGAGGACAAAGTGCGCATACCGCCCCTGCGGCACCTGCGGTATCTCCGGGAGAAAGACGTCCGGAGTCTCCTTCATCGCAGCGAGCAAGCTCTCAGCCATGGTTGACCTCCTTGTTCTGGCGTCCATAGTGCTGCTGATAGTAGAAACGTGCTGCCGAGCGGATGCGGTTGGCGCGCTCGCGGAGCATCGCCCGATCGCCCTGGCAGTAGTCGACAAACACCTTGTCCAGGAAGAGGCGGGCGAACTCTTCGACCTTGCGCCGCGAGAGCGCGATCCGCTCCGGGTACGAGCCCAGCTCCTTGTTGGTGGCGATGGGGTCAAACCCGTCCGCCTGCCCGCCGCGGACCCGCTCCTGATCGTCGTTGACGGCCCCGGCCACGAGGAGCACGAGGTCCTCAAACGAGGTCTCCGGGTCGCTATCGACGGTGACCTCGATGGCCGTCATGAGCGGGCGCAGGACGGCGTGAGCAGAGTCCAGCCTGTCGAACCGGGCGCGGTAGAACTGTGCGTAGGAGTCGACGATCTCGCCGATAATGCCCATACCAGGCTCACCTCCCAATGTGTAGTAGGTTTCCGTGTAACGTTGCAGGTCCCAGGGCGCGATACCCGATGGTCCACCTCCCTTCCGGCCCTCTTGCTCTCGCTTGCGGCCCTTGCGGTCATAGTAGGCGAACACGTACAGCGGATCGGTCGCCAGGTCCTTGGCCACAGTGTTGAGCTGCGCCCAGTGCATGTCCCCGCGCTCGGCAAAGACGTCCACGTGCAGGTCGTAGAGCCTGAGCAGGCGGATGAGATAGTCGCCGACCTCGTCGACCCGGAAGCGGTCCCGCCCGAGGACGTGCCGGGCGAAGGCGTGCGGCCCGTCGAGGATGGCCGTCTCGCGGAACTCGGCAGCGGTCGCGAACAGGGGCACAAAGGACGGGGTGACGACCGTCTTGACGTTGAGGAGCACCGGCAGGAGCAGCGCGTAGAGCGCCGGGCCGACCCAGGCGTCGGTGTCGGTTGGTTTACGGCCGAGCGGCCTGATAACCACCGAGACGAGCCCCGGCGCGTCGTGCTCCGAGTACCGGGCCTGCAGAACTGAAAAGCGGCGGGCGTCCTCCTCCTCGCTGGCAAAGCCCTCATAGTCGACTATGGCCTCGGCAGTGAAGCCGCGCTGATGCAGGTGCCGGAGCAGGGCAAAGTGGTCCAGGTCCTGCAGGTTGCGCAGGAAGCGCTTGACGGCCAGCGCCGTCTCGGGCGTAAAGAAGTACACGGGATAGATGTAGACGTGAATGGGCTTTTGACCCTCATCCAGAGCCGGCAGCTGCACCCTCCTGAGGATCATCTCCATGCGGCACACCGGGCAGGTGCCGCGCTTCACTTTGCTTTCTGACAGGGGGTTCCTGTTGCTATACTGCTGGTTCCCGAAAGGTACCTCTACCGCCTCCTGAAACACGCTGTCGAAGGGCGTCGAGCACAGCGCGCACAGGGCCCGCCCGCGGTCCTTGTTGTGCATGTAGGAGGTCAGTTCGGCGGCGAACTCGGGCTTTGGCGCGAGTGGCGCCGGGACGCCTCCCATCTCGATCAGGGATCTGATGTACTCCGTGACGCTCTCGCGTATTCCCGCGCCTTCCTGGCTCAACGCGCCCTTCTCTTCCACCCAGGCCACGATCTCGTCGCTCAGCCTGCCCAGCAGCTCGTCGATCTCGGCATCGTCGATGCCGGGATGCCGCTCGATGTAGCGTGCAGCCGCATAGTACCATCCGAAGTAGGTGCCGCCCTTCTGCTGCTTTGCCTCAGCGGGGGAGACGCTCCCCGCCAGGCCGAGGGCCGCAAGCAGCGGCTCTGCCGGATCGGGGAGCCCCTTGCTCCATTCCCTCACGGTGCGGTAGGCAAAGGACAGAAACTCGCCCAACCGGTCGACACGCACGTCATGGGGCAGACCCTTCTCCCTGACCAGTGCCTCCTGCGCCTGCTCCGCTTTCTGGGCGTCTCCGAGGCGGTTACGCACATCATTGACCGACTCGCCCGTGAAAAAGCCGTACAGGCGCGCTACGGCGTGGCCGGTGACGATGCGCATGGCGGCGCGACGGCCCGCGGCGAGCCCGCCCGGGAGCCCGACAAGATCGAGCAGAGCCGACGATACCCTCAGACCCGTGGGCCCGCGGAGCACGCCAAAGCCCTCGCTCTCCCCGACCAGGCGCTCGATCTCTGCCCAGGCCCGCTCGGCCAGCCCGGCCACATCCAGTTCCTCCTCCGGCACCCGCATCCGCAGGTAGACCACGCCGTTGGGGAAGAAGAGATAGGGCTCGTATCCCCGGGCCGTGAGCTCCTGCATGACGACGTTGTTGACGACGTTGGTCAGCAGGCCGCGCACCTCCCGCAGGCGGTGATAGGCCAGCGTTGGCGCGCTGCCGGCGCCAAAGAGGATGGCCAGCTTCTCGCGCAGGTTGGTCGCGCGGTCGCGCCCGTCGCTGCCGCGGTGCACCACGTCGGCCGGGGAGGTAATGTGCGCCAGGATGTCGGCGTAGGAGGCGAGCAAGCGGAGCACCTCCAGGCGACGCAGCGGGAGGCGCAGGCGAAAGCTGCTCACGTCCAGGTTGGCGCCCTCGACCGTCTGCGTGTTCTGGGCGAGGAAGGCGATGTCGTCGAGATAGTCCTTCCAGCCGGGCAGGAACTGCACAAAGCCCAGGCTCTCCCCCAGGGCGCCGATGGCCTCGCGGATGCCCGGGACGTCCCCGGCGCGGACGGTGCCGCCATAGACCTTGCCATAGTCGTGCACCACGTAGGCAAGGAGCCAGACCTTCTGCTCCAGCTCGCTCAGAGCCTTGGCAGGTGGAAGCTTGCGGGCGATGCGCATGGCCGCAAAGGCGCCGTTAAAGATGTGCGTGGCCATGCTCTGGTCGTGCATGGCGCTGAAGCGCTCGAGTGCCTCGGGTGGGAAGGGCTCGAGTCCGCGCGGGCGCCCCTCCGGGGGCGCAAGGGGCTTCCCCGAGCCGCCGAGGGCGGGCACGGTCGCCAGGCGTTTGAGAATGGCGCCGCCCAGCGTCTCAACGAACTGGCCGAGCACGACGTCCTCCGCAGCGATCGCGCCGCGGAGCAGCTCCTGATGGATCATGCCTCCCCCTCCTCTTATCGACTCGGCGGGGCCAACCTCGCCCCGCATCAGGTGTGGGAGCCGGCGGTCGGGAACGGCGCCTCGAAGGTGCCTGCCTCGCTCTCGCCTGGCCCTCGTCCCCCGTCGGCGGAGGCCGACGGTTGGCCAAAGGGCAGCCCACCGGCACCCCCAAGG
>JAIMBM010000283.1 GCA_023511475.1 Anaerolineae bacterium | reverse complement strand
CAGGCGCGCCACACCACCGCTGAGGAGCGATAGAGCCAGTGGTGAGGGGCGAGGACCGGAAAAGGCCAAACTCCAGCTCCGTTAAGAAAAGAAACGCCCCTTCCCCGCCGCCCAGGCGGCGCAGGAAGCGAGGGCTGGGGGCTTAACCCCGCTTTGCCCGGAGGGCAAAGCGGGGAATGCCCCGGGGGGATGGGGCACCGCCACTCGAATGGGTTGGCCCCGCCCGTGGGGCAACCTGTCCGCCCCTGAAGCAGACCTGGAGAGGAGGCAGATGAGGGACACCGGGCTCAGGGTGGCTCGACATCACCTGAGCAGCGCCTGCGCGGCACCAGGCGAAGCGCCCCCAAGAGCCAGACTCAATCGTAGGGGGCTCGGACCGCGACCCCAGTGCCGCCCGGCACAGGGCGTCCTCGCATCGGCAGGCGCCAGCGGAGGGTCCACGGGGCCGCGGATCCGCCGGACCCGCGAGGCGGCGCGGGCTACAGAGGGTTCATCCTCGAGGTCGCCATCCAAAAGATGGCCAGCAGCACGCGGTACACCTGCCTAAAGCTCTCGCCCACGTAGCGCACCGTGCGGTCGCCATCGTATCCGATCTCGGGCATCCAGGCCACCGACCGGGCGACCTCTCGCTCAACCAGCTCCACCTCGAGCGTGATCGGCGGCGTGAACCCGACGGGCCGCGCAGCGCTCAGCCGCTCCACCGCGCGGCGCGCCGCCTGCCGGATGCGCTCACGCGCTTCGATGAGCGGCAGGCACCGCGCCGCATAGCGCGAGAGGGAATACTTGACCACTGCGGCCTCGATCTGCCCGCCGCTCCAGCGCTGGATATCCAGGCACACCCGGTCGTCGCCCGTGATGAGGACGGTGGGGATCCCGTACGAGGCTGCGAGGGAGATGGTCAGCTCGGCCTCGCCCACCGGCTGCCCGTTCACCCGCACGTCGCGCAGGAGCGGCCAGGACAGCACGTGGCTCAGGATGGCACTCTCCCCCGCGCGCGCATGCATCCCGATGAGAAAGGCCCCATTGTAGCCGCGGCCGAGGTCGGCCTCCTCATAGAAGATGATCGGCCGCCCTCTCACGACCTCAACGGCTGGATGGAGCTCGTCCAGCAGGACGTTCCGGAGGTCCAGGCCGTGACTCTCATGCAGCACAAAGGAGGCGGCGCCCGCCTCCATCGCACCCTCAACGGCGGCGTTGACGTCGCCCGTCAGCCAGCGTTGGGCCATTTGATAGTCGGCCGGCGCCCCGTCCCCCTCGGCGTCGGTCTCCTTCAGACTGGCCACCCCTGAGATGCCCTCGATGTCGGCGGAGATGACGATCCTCATGGCGACCCCCTTCCGACATTTGGTCGCTCGAGCGCGAGCTATCCCTGCTCGCCGGCTGCGCCCGCTTCAGACCGAGGTGCGCAGCACCTTCGAAAGCATCGTCACCTCGGCCATGAGGCGCCGGAACCCCTCCAGGTCCAGCGACTGCTTGCCATCCGAGAGGGCGCGGCTCGGGTCGGGATGGACCTCTACCATCAGCCCATCCGCACCACAGGCGACGGCCGCCTTGGCGAGGGCCGTCACATAGTGACGGTCACCCGCCGCGTGCGACGGGTCCACAATGATGGGCAGATGGCTCAGCCGCTTGACGACCGGAACGGCGCTCAGGTCGAGGGTGTTCCGGGTATAGGTCTCAAAGGTCCGGATTCCCCGCTCGCAGAGGATCACCGCCGGGTTGCCCGCGTCCAGAATGTACTCGGCCGACATCAGCCACTCTTCGATCGAAGCCATCATCCCGCGCTTCAGGAGCACGGGTCGGGAAAAGCGCCCGACCGTCTCCAGCAGGGGATAGTTCTGCATGTTCCGCGCCCCGACCTGGATCACGTCCACGTACTGCGCGGCCATGGGCACATCCACAACCGAGGTCACCTCGGTGACGATGGCGAGCCCGGTCCGCTCGCGCACCCGAGCCAGAATCTCCAGGCCTCGCTCTTTCAGACCCTGGAAGGAGTACGGAGACGTCCGCGGCTTGAAGATGGCCCCGCGCAAGAAGTGTGCCCCCGCCTCGCGCACCGCCTCGGCGACCTCGAGCAGCATCTCCTCGCTCTCCACGGCGCAGGGACCGGCGATCACGGCGAGCTCACCGGCGCCGATCCTCCTCCCGCCGACGGTGACGACGGTGTCCTCCCGATGCAGCTCCCGGGAGGCAAGCTTGAAGGGATGGAGCACGGTCAGAATCTGCTCGACCCCCGGCAGCGGCTCGATGAGCCTGACGAGGCTGTCACGGTCGCTCACACCGAGCACGCAGACGATCGTCTTCACCTCGCCGACGACCAAGCGGGTGCGCAACCCCTGCCCCTCGATGACCTCTTTGACTCGCTCAACGTCCGCCTCGGGCGCTCCGGCTCTAAGGACAACGATCATAAGCTCCGCTTCACCTCAGGTCTAATCGTCGTCTGGAAAAGAGAACGCCGATCAGTTTAAACGAGCCGGGCGCAGCGTCAAGTAGAGCCGCGGGCCGCCCCACACCGGTTCCAGCTAGTGGATGGAGCCCTCCCGCCCTGCGCCTCGCCACGCAGGCCACCCCTGCCATCTTTCAGGAAACCGATACCCAGCGAGCCTGTCGGGCGTGCGAGTGAGTCCACCGGCGGCGGCCGGTCGCTCAGTGAGGCCTCCTGGCCTTCGTGCGCGCAATGAGCCGGACGATCCCGGCCCATGCTTCGGGGTCGCGCCCGCGGCGGCTGGCGCCGAGCCCGTCAAGGTCGGGCGCCTGCAAGAGTGCGGGCGCCTCCTCCTCCCGCACACTCCCACCGTAGATGATCCGCGCCGCCTCGGCAACCTCCCCGCCATAGGCGCGGCGCAGCCAGGCGCGGATCTCCCGGCACCCAGCCTCGACATGTGCCGCGGGCGCCGGCCACTCGACACCGATCGTCCACTCTGGCTCGTACAGGAAGGCCATCCGCGCCACATCCGCCGCCAAGGCGCCGGCGAGCACCGCGCCCAGCTGCCGGTCGAGTTCCTCCCGGGCGGCGTACTGCCGGCCGCGTGCCTCGCCCACGGAGAGGAGCGGCCTCAGGCCGGCCGCGAGCGCCCGGTGCATCTTCCGGTTCACCACCGCGTCATCCTCCCCGAGGTGGCGCCGCACCTCCCAATGGCCCAGCAACACCCACTCGCAGCCGACGTCGGCAAGGAGCGCCGCGGAGACCTCGCCGGTGTGTGCGCTATCGACATGGACGGAGACGTCCTGCGCGCCCAGACGCAGCGGAGTGCCACGGATCGCCTCGCCCACGGCATAGAGCGCTGTGCAGGGCGGGCAGAGCACGACCTCGACCTCCTCGACCGCCTCGTCGGCCGCCTGCAGGAGGCGCCCCACAAAGGCGCGACCCTCGGCGATGGTCATGGCCATCTTCCAGTTGGAGAGCGCCAACGGTTTACGCCCAGCCACAACCCATCCCCGCGCCCTCAGGCTTCCCCCTCGTGATGCGGCTGGGCGGCCCCGAGGAGGGAACGCCGAACCTCGCGGGCAAACCTCGCCCCGAACTCGCGCGCCTTCGCCAGTTCCTCGGGGCTCGGCGCCCAGCGCACGGCGAGGTCTGCGCTCAGCACCTCAAAGCCTGCCTTGCGCAGCGCCTCCTCCAGATCGGGCACGGCCGCGCCAGCCCAGCCATGCGATCCAAAGGCCGCCCCGATCTTGCCGGTGAAGCGCAGGCCTTTGAGATCCTCCACAAAGGCAGCGACGTTCAGCAGCATCCCCTGATTGTGTGTGGCGGAGCCGAGGAGCAGTCCCTTGGCCTCCAGCAGCTCGCCGAACACATCGGTGCGATCGGCCATGGGTAGGCCGCGCACGAGCACCTCGACGCCCTCCGACATCATGCCCTCGGCCAGCGCCTCCGCCAGCTGCTCCGTCGAGCCCCACATCGTCTCATAGACGATCACGACCCGCTCCCGCGCCTCGCCGGACGCCCACCGCCGGTACGCCTCCACGATCTGGCCGGGGTTCTCTCGCCAGATCACACCATGACTCGGCGCGATGGTCGCGATCTCTATGCCCATGCGCGCCACCTCATCGAGCTTGCGGAGCACCATCCGGCTGAAGGGGGTGAGGATGTTGGCGTAGTAGCGGGTTGCCTCCTGCCAGAGCTGGCAGGAATCGACCTCGTCGGCAAAGCGCTGTGAGGTCGCGAGGTGCTGGCCAAAGGCATCGTTGGGCAGGAGGAGGCGGTCCTCGGCGACGTAGGTGAACATGCTGTCGGGCCAGTGGAGCATCGGCGCCTCGATGAAGCGAAGTGTCTTCTTCCCCAGCGCCAGCGTATCGCCGGTAGCCACGCTGCGGAGCTCCGGCAGATCAAAGTACTTGCCGAGGCTTTCAAGCCCCTTTCGGCTGCAGAGGACCTCCGCCTCGGGCGCGTGCTCGAGCACGGCGGGGATCGCGCCGGAGTGATCGATCTCGCCGTGATTGGCGATCAGGTAGCGGATGCGGGCCGGGTCGACGACCTCGGCGATCCGCGAGAGCATCTCCTCCTCAAAGCCCGGCGCCACGGTGTCGACGAGGGCGACGTTGTCATCGAGGATGAGGTAGGCGTTGTAGGTCGTGCCCCGGGGTGTGGTGTAGGTATAGCCGTGGAAGTCCCGCCTGTTCCAGTCGATCGCTCCCACCCAGTAGACGTTCTCAGCAACCTGCACCGGCATCGTAGCGTGCTCCTTCTTCTAGAGCGCAGTCGGTCTGCGCGGCTCAAGACCAGAGTATAGTCACAATCCACGCGCGAGTCCACGACGAATGTCGCCAGGGGCTGCATTGTGAGATTCGGGGCAGGGCGAGCTGACGCGCCGCAGCGGTGCGCTACGGGCGCCTCGCCACCCCTCTTCCCTCGTCACCCCCGCACCACATCTCGCCCCACAGGGCAACGCGGCGCGTCCGCCAGCGGGAGAGGAGCTACCCGAAATGGGGTGTCGGTCGGCAGAGCGCACTCTCCCGACCGACACCCCTTACAGAGCGCCCCACCCCCCGCCCGGGCGCGGGGGGGGGCGGCCCGGGCCGGGGAGCGCTGGCCGATGGCGGGCGTGGCGGAGGC
>JAIMBM010000282.1 GCA_023511475.1 Anaerolineae bacterium | reverse complement strand
CCTTGGACGCGAGCGGGCAGGCTCGCACTGAGGGCTTTTTTTCGTGTGCGAGAGCCCTGCGGCCAGAGCACAGGCGGGCAGGCTGGGGGGCTGACATACCCGGACGGTCAGAGGAGGTCGGCTGTGCGCATCCTGATTGCAGATGATGAGGGCATCATCCGTCTCGGCCTCACGGCCACGCTCGAGGAGATGGGGCACGAGGTCGTCGCCGCCGTCAGCGACGGCACACAGGCGGTCGAGATGGCGCGCGCCACCCAGCCCGATCTCGTGATCCTCGACATCAAGATGCCACAGATGGACGGCCTCGACGCCGCCGAAGCCATCACCGCCGAGCGGCCGGTGCCCGTCATCATCCTCACCGCCTACTCGAGCCCCGACCTGGTCGCCCGGGCGGCAAGCCTCGCCGTCCACGCTTACCTGACCAAGCCCGTGCGCCCGATCGACCTCGCCCCCGCCCTCGAGATTGCCCTCGCCCGCTTTGAGGAGACGCAGACCCTCCGGCGGGAGGCTGCCGATCTGCAGTCGGCCATGCGCATCCTGCAGGTGCTCGAGGAGGCGAAAAGGGTGCTCATGAAAGCGCACGGCTGGCGCGAGGCTGAGGCCTCTCACTACCTGCAGGCCAAGGCCGTGCGCGAGCGCCGCTCTATACGAGACGTCAGCGAAGAGGTCCTGCGGACCGGCAGGCGCAGCTAGCTGCTGCTTCGCGACGTCTTCGCCCGAGAGGTGGTGCGCTTATGTACAGTGCTCTGCCAGGGGACCTTGGAGCGTGACCACGCCGCTCGATCTCTTCCCGATCACCACCAGGGTCGACGCCGGTGGCCGGCTCTGGCTCGGCGGGTGCCTCGCCGGCGACCTGGCGCGCGAGTTCGGCACGCCCCTCTACGTCTACGACGCAGAGACGCTCCGCGCCCGCATGCGCGAGGCCCGCTCGGCGCTTGAGGGCTACCCGGGCCCCCATCGCCTGGCCTATGCCGGTAAGGCATTCCTCTGCCTCGGCCTGGCCCAGATCCTCCAGTGCGAAGGCCTCGACCTCGACGTTACCTCGGCCGGCGAGATGGCGGTTGCCCGGGCGGCCGGCTTTGCCCCGCAGCGCGTTCACCTGCACGGCAACAGCAAGAGCACTGCCGAGCTCTCCGAGGCCCTCGACTGGGGCATCGGCACCATTGTCGTCGACAACCTCCATGAGCTGGAGCTTCTGCGCCGGCTGACGGCAGGCCGGTCGGCACGGCAGAGGGTATGGCTGCGCGTTGCCCCGGGGATCGACGTCCACACCCACCCGCACCGCAAGACCGGGCTCCTCGACTCCAAGTTCGGCTTTACCCTGGAGACGGGCGCGGCCGCGGATGCTCTGCGACAGGCCCTCGCCATGGCCGGCCTGCAGGTTGTTGGGCTCCACGCACATATCGGCTCGCAGGTCTTTCAGCCGGAGCCCTTTGCCCGCGCGACCGCCCTGCTCCTCGACCTTGCGGCCAGCGTCGGCTTCGCCCCGCAGGAGCTAAGCCCCGGCGGCGGCTGGGGCGCGGCCACGAGCCCCGAGGAGGCCGATCTCCCCCTCGCCGCCTACGGCGAGGCGATCGCCCGGGCCGCGGTCGAGCGTTGCGCACGGCACAGGCTGCCGCTGCCAACGCTGGTGATCGAGCTGGGCCGGGCCATCGTGGGCCCCGCAGGGGTCGCCCTGTATCGGGTACGGAGCCGCAAGGAGATACCCGGGGGGCGCACCTACCTGTGCCTCGACGGCGGCATGGGAGATAACATCCGCCCTGCCCTCTATGGCGCCCGCTACACCGCCCTCGCCGCCGACCGGGCCGCTGCAGCCCCGGAGGAGGTCGTGACCCTTGCCGGCCGCTTCTGCGAATCCGGCGACATCATCGCGCGGGACGTCCCTCTCCCCCGCCTCGAGGCTGAGGACCTGATAGCCGTGCCGAGGGCCGGCGCCTACTGCCTGGCCATGTCCTCCAACTATAACCTGGTCCCCCGGCCGGCCGTCGTCATCGTCCGCGATGGGAAGGCTGTTCTCCTTCAGCGGCGCGAGACGGCAGCGGACCTCCTGGCGCGGGACCTCCCGCTGCCCCCGGATTGGAGTCCTTAGGCCTCTGCAGCGGTTCCTCGCGCCGTCTGCGCCACCTCGCGACCAGCCGCCGCACTCCCTTAGCCGCTCCCACGTCCCCGGAGACGCCTGCCGGGCGGCCGGGGTAGTATGCATCGCTGCACGGCGGCGTCCCCCGGTTGAGCACCACGCCCAGGAGCCGTTTCCCGGCCGGCTGCAGCGAAGCCACGGCGTGTGCCAGCGCCTCCAGCCGGGTCATCCGCGCCTCCACGACCAGCAGCACGGCATCGGCGCTTTCGGCGAGGATGGCTGCATCCGACACGCCCAGAACTGCCGGGCTGTCGACCAGTACATAGTCAGCCTCGGAGCGGAGGCCCCTCAGGAGCGCTGCCATTTCCGGTCGGTCCAGCACCTCCGCCACACTCTGCGGCAGCTGACCAGTCGCAAGCACCTTCAGCCCTGGCACCATCGTCTCCCGCAAGGCTCCGCTGCGGAGCTCGTGCTCCCCCGCACCCAGCAGGGTCCCCAGCCCGGGCTCTTGGGGCAGTCCAAAGACCCGGTGCAGGCCAGGGTTGCGGAGGTTTGCATCGACCAGCACAACGCGCTTGCCGCTCTGTGCCAGGGCCACCCCCAGGTTGGCGAGAGTTGTGGTCTTGCCCTCGCAGGGCATGGGGCTGGTGACGAGCAGCACCCTGCCCACCCTGCCCGTCGCGGGCAGCGCAGCCGACACGGCCGCCCGCAGCAGGCGATAGCCCTCGCCCTCCTGAGCGCCGGGGCGGAGCGCCATGAGCAGCCCCTCTGGACCGTCGCGCGCGCCCCAGCTGCCGATCGTCGCCAGAGCAGGCAGCCGCACCGCACGCGCGACATCACGCGCCGAGCTGATCGTGTCGTTCAGATGCTCCGATAGCAGCGCGGCACCGGCCGCCAGCACCACCCCGAGCAGACCCGCCGCTGCCGCGTTCAGCATAGGCCGGGGAGCAACCGGCGTCCCCGGCGGCGTCGCCGGCTCGATCACGCTGATCGTCTCCCCGCCGGAGGCCCGGGCCATGGATAGCTCCTCGTAGCTCTGCAGCAGGCTGCTATAGTTCGTGCGGTGCTGAGAGAGCACCGCTTCCAGCCGCGCCAGCTCGGCGCTGTCGGTCGGCTGGGTGCCGCGCACCTTCTCGATCTGCGCCTCGGTGTCGCTCATCGCCTTCTGCAGGGAGTTCATCTGGCTGGCGACGGCCTCCATGGCGGACGTCAGCCGGGCCGCCTGCCGGCGCGCGTTCTGCTCGATAAAGACCTGGCAGACCGTGTTCGCCAGGCGGGCAGCCATCTCGGCACTGGAGTGCCGCACCCGCAGGCGGAGCAACTGCGTGTCACGCACCGGCTGGACGTCAACCATCCGGCCGAGCGCACCCGCGCCCTTCAGGCCCAGGCGGGCGGCCACCTCAGTGAGGACCGGCCCTCCCTTCAGCAGCTCGGCGTACGTCGTAACCAGGCGTTCGCTCACCAGGACGGCGTCATAGTCTGGCCCGGTCGGCTTCTGACCCTCGTGGACGAGCAGCAGGGCCGTCGCTTCATAGACCGGTGTCGACCGCGCGCTGACTCCGTAGGCCACGCCCGCACCGAGGGCCGCACACAGCACCACCAGCCACGCCCAGCGCCGCAGCAGGGCCAGTAGCTGCCTGACGGCCAGCGCTATGGTCTGCTGCTCTTCCACTCCTCTCTCCTTTGCTGCCACAGGAGCATGTTTCGGCTGCGTCCGGTCGCCGCCGGGCTACGCGCCGGGCCGGCCAGAGCGTCGGACGGGCTGGCGCCAGCCATCACGCCTCCGGGAGTGCACGAGGATACGCGCCCCCTCGTAGTCAAAGCGGAACTCCATGCGCCTCAAGCCACGCGCCTCGAGTGCCTGTGTCACCGCTTCCTGGAAGGGCGGCTCGCAGTAGACCATCAGGAAGCCTCCGCCGCCCGCGCCCGTGATCTTGCCCCCGACAGCCCCGGCCCTGAGCGCTGCCTCATAACACTCGTCGATCAGCGGGTTGGTGATGCCGGGTGCGAGCTGCTTCTTCCGCTGCCAGGATTCGTGCAGCAGCCGGCCGTAGCGGGTGAGGTCGCCTTCCTCCAGGCATGCCAGCGTCTCCTTCGCCATCGCCTTGATGGCATGCAGCGATTCGATCACCCGCGGCTCGTCGCGGGCGCTCGATTCCCGCTGCCGGGAGAGGATGTCGGCCGAGTTGCGCGCCGTGCCGGTGAAGAAGAGCAGGATGTCGCGCTCCAGAGTCTGGATCACCTCCGGCCTCGCCCTCACCGGCTCCACGGCCACGCCCTCCCGGCTGAAGGTGATGGCGTTCAGCCCACCAAAGGCCGCCGCATACTGGTCCTGCTTGCCGATGGGCATGCCCATCTTCTCGATCTCCACGGTGCATGCCAGCTCGGCGACCTCTTTCCGGCTCAGCGGCTGCCCCCGCAGCGCCGAGAGCGCCTTGATCATGGCAACGGCCACGGTGCTGGAGGAGCCCAGACCCGTCCCCGGAGGCACCTGCGAGGCAAGGAACATCGACAGTCCCTCCCGGATGTCGAAATGGTTGAGGACAGCCCGCGGCAGCGCCAGGTCACCCTCCCAGAGCATGTCCTGCCCCACCGGCTGGCGGTAGAAGGTCTGGTAGTCGGAGGACATGATCTGGGTGTTCTCGCCCCTGTGCACCGTGAGGAAGACGTAGAAGTACTTGTCGATGGCCGAGCTGACGACCATGCCTCCGTACCGCGTGTAGTACGCAGGTAGGTCGGTCCCGCCGCCTGCGAAGCTGATCCGAACGGGTGCACGCGCAATCAGCATCTGGCCACCAGCGTCGTCAAGCGTCCTCCCCCCGGGTCATCAGCACTTCCACCTGAGATAGAGCAGGCAACGCCTTCGCACGGACACAAAGCACTCACGGCTGGCGCGCCGGATCCACCTCATCCTCAGCGACCGGGTGCGGCGGCGGGCAGCAGGAAAGCCGGTCTAGCTGCGGCTGTGCGCGTAGTAGCGTTAGGACGTGATC
>JAIMBM010000281.1 GCA_023511475.1 Anaerolineae bacterium | reverse complement strand
CCAGCCCACCGAGGGCAAGGAGTGTGCGCCCGGATGTCGAGGCCGTGCCAGCTTAGGGCACCCTGTCGCGCCGCTCCCGCTCGGCGGGGCTGAGAGCGAGGGGGTTGCCGGGTCCGTGACTGCGTAAGGTTTCGGGCTCGCGTTCAGCG
This sequence comes from Anaerolineae bacterium, assembly GCA_023511475.1. GTDB lineage: Bacteria > Chloroflexota > Anaerolineae > SpSt-313 > SpSt-313 > SpSt-313. The sequence continues at coordinate 4,971 of JAIMBM010000281.1, read as the reverse complement.
CATGGAAGGGAGACAGGCTGCTGGCAGCTCTGCCCGTCGGGATCGGCCTTGCGCCGGCTCGTCGGGCAACCCCCTCCCCCAGGCGGACCTATGCATTACCTACAAGTGGCCTGGGGGGAGCGTAGGCGCCCATGGCCTGGGTAGCCTCTCGCGGAGGGAGCCGCCCCCTCCCCTGACCCCTTTCAGGGGCGGACAGCCTTCTTCGATGGTAGGACAGGCGCATTGCCCATCGAGGGGATGGGGCACTGCCCCTCGGGTGTCTCGGTCAGGCCCGTGGCACCACCTGTCCGCCCCTGAGCCCCCTCCCCTGGCGGGCACGCCGTGTCTGCCCAGGGGAGGGGCGCGGGCTGGTGGCAACGCCACGGTGGCGGCCGGGGCTGCCAGCATGCGAGTCTGAGCAGTCACCCTGCTCCACGTATTTGACCCGCTGCTGGCCTTGCTGTACCATCCCTCCCCATCGAAGCTTGCCGGGCTCTCGGGCGGAGCCCCAGATGCCCGGCGGCCACGCAGAAGGGGCGGATGGTTCCTCACATGACGGGTACGCTTCTGAACATCGCGACGGTGCTGGCGGGGGGCCTCATCGGAACGGCCTTTGGCGCACGACTGCCGGAGCGGGTGCGAGAGACGGTCCTTCACGGCCTCGGGCTGGTGACGCTGGCCGTTGGCATCCATCTCACCCTGCAGACGAAGAACATCCTCATCGTCATGGGCTCCGTGCTGGCGGGAGGCATCCTCGGAGAGTGGTGGCGGCTGGAGGATCGCCTCCAGGCGGCGGGGAAGTGGCTGGAGGCGCGGGTGCAGCGCGGGCGCGGAGCGGGAACCGGCACTTTTGTGCAGGGCTTTGTTACAGCGAGCCTGGTCTTCTGCGTCGGACCCATGACCGTGCTTGGCTCCATCCAGGATGGGCTGAGCGGCGACTACCGCCTGCTGGCCATCAAGTCGCTCCTCGATGGCTTTGCTGCCCTCGCCTTTGCCTCCTCCCTCGGCTTTGGGGTCGTCTTCTCCGTCCTGACCATCCTCGTGTACCAGGGTGGGCTGACGCTGCTGGCAGCGCAGGTGCAGCAGGTCCTCACCCAGCCCATGATCGCCGAAATGACGGCCACTGGTGGCATCCTCATTATGGCGATCGGGCTCCTGCTCCTCGAGATCAAGCGGGTGCGCGTGGGGAACTTTTTGCCGGCCATCGCCATTGCGCCGCTGGTCGTTGCGGTGCTACAGGCGGCGGGCTGGATGTAGGCGGCTGCCCCCGTCATTGGTGCCTGGCACTGGGGCACCGGACGGCCTCGGGTCTCAGTGTGGGCGAGCATAGCCTGCGCCGGTGGGAGGTGAGGAGGATGAGCGCCGAGACCTTGAGCGCCACTCCAGAGCGCAACATCCAGGTGGACCGCGCGGAGCTGCGGGAGCAGGTGACGTCGAGGATAACGCTCTTTCTTGTGCTCGTCACGGGTGTGGCCGCCTGGATGAGCCTGCGCGCCCCCCACTTCCTCTCCCGGCCATCGCTCCTGGTACTCTCTGCCTTTGCGGTAGCACTTGCGGCCTTGTGGTGTCGCTCCCGTGCGCCGGGTGTAGCGCGGGCGCTGATCCTGTTTGGACCGACGGCCGCGCTGGCTGCGGCGCTAAAGGTTACCCCCGGCCCGTCGTTGCCCTACCTGGCCATCCCGATCATCAGCGCGAACCTGGCTATCGATCCACGCCTGGGCCTGGTAGCAGCGGCCATGAACAGCGCATCAGTCATCATCCTCGTGCCCTCTGATGCGAGCAAGCTGACAGTGCTCGTGGTCGTGTGGCTGGTGGTCGGCATACAGCTGATCTCGGCGCAGGGGCTCTATGCCGTGCTTGGCTGGGCGTGGAACAGCCATGATCGCGCCAACCGGCTCCTGGCCGAGCTGCGGGCACGGCAGGGGCAGCTGAATCAGACCGTTGCTGCGTTGACGGAGGCTACGCGGCGGCTCGAGCGCACCAACCGCGAGTTGGTCATCGCGCGGCAGGAGGCGCAGGAGGCTCGGGCGGTCAAGGAACAGTTTGTGGCGAACGTGAGCCACGAGCTGCGTACCCCTCTGAACCTTATCGTTGGCTTCACCGAGATGATGTACGCCAATCCCGACAGCTATGAGGGAGTGGTGTGGACCCCGGAGTTGGAGAGCGACATCGGCGAGGTGTACCTGGCGAGCCGACACCTGCAGAGCCTGGTCGGAGATATCCTCGACCTTGCGCGTATCGATGCCTCCCGCCTGCCGATGTTCCGCGAGCTGGTGGACGTCCGGGAGATCGTGGCCGATGCGGTGGCGGGCGTGGCTCCGCTCTATCGGCAGCGAGGCCTCTACTGCCGCGTGGAGCATCCGAATGAGATGCCGCTCCTCCTGGTAGACCGTACTCGCATACGGCAGGTCATGGTCAACCTCCTCAACAACGCGGTGCGTTTCACCGATGAAGGAGGCGTGACCGTGCGCATCGAAGTAGGCGAAGATGCCGTGACGGTGAGCGTGGCGGACACCGGCGTGGGCATCGCCACCGACCAGCTTGAGGCCATATTCGAGGAGTTCCGGCAGGTTTCCGGGCCGACGGGGCGGCGAGGAGGCACGGGCCTGGGTCTCGCGCTGAGCCGGCAGTTCATCGCCCTGCATGGCGGGAGGATGTGGGCGCAGAGCCAGGAAAACGTGGGCAGTACATTCTACTTCACGCTCCCCCTACCCGGCGCGAGGCCCCAGACTGCAGAGTTGCGCCGCACGCCAGATCGGTGGCGTGCCGACTGGTCCGAGGCGCCGATTGTCGTGGTGGACCCCGATCCGGGAGTTGCCGAGATGGTCGGGAGGCACCTTGACCGGCGGGCGCTCAGCGCTCGCGACGCTGCAGCGGCCGAAAAGCTGATCGACGCAGTGCACCCTGTCCTCGTGATCGTCAACCAGTCCCCTGATTGTCCTCCGGAGGCGTGGTTCGGTCCGCTCGGGGAGCTCTCGGAGCGGTCCAGGGTTCCCATCGTCCGGTGTTCCATCGCGAGCCCCAGCTGGCTGCAGCAGGCTGCCGGCCTCGATGGCTGCCTGACCAAGCCTGTGAGCCGCGAGTCCCTCCGCCAGGTGGTGCAGACGCACCTGGAGGAGCGTGGTGCCGTTCTCGTCGTGGACGACAACCCGGGCTTTGTGACCCTGGTGCAGCGCATGCTTGCGGATATGCCGGAGGCGGGCGAAGTGTTTGCCGCCTACTCCGGCGCCGAGGCGCTGCGCGTCGCACGGGAGAAGCGTCCTCAACTCGTCCTTCTCGATCTCCTCATGCCGGAAGTCGATGGCTTTGCAGTGCTGCGCGAGCTTCGCAAAGAGGCGTCGCTTCAGAAGACCCGGGTTGTCGCCGTGACGGCTACCAGCTACCCGGAAGAGGTACTCTCCAGGGAAAGCGGGCGTTTTTCTGTGACCCAGACAGGTGGGCTCGCGGCCTCTCAGACTATCGAGCTGCTCAGAGCTGCGGTCCGGTTGCTTCATCCTGAGTACTGGCGCGGTGAGGAGAGCGCGTCCGAAAGTGCCTGAAGGAGGTCGGTGCGCTGCACCGGCTTGAGCAGGAATCCATCGGCGCCGAGGGCGGCGGACAGCTCGGGGTCGTTGATAATTGAACAGACGATAATGCTTGCTCGCTGCCCCTCCGATGTCTTCCGCACCGCCTCGAGCAGCTCCCACCCATCCCTCTCCGGCATCATCACGTCAAGGATCACGGCGTCTGGCCGTATCCGCTGGATCGCCTCCAGCGCCTCCGACATGCTCCCGGCGCCGTGCACACGATAGGGCTGACCTCGCAGGTAGCGCTTGAACAGCCGGATGAACGCCTCGTTATCGTCCACGATCAGCACGTCGTGCTCTTGTAGCAGGGGCACGGTCACAACCAGCCGTGTGATGCCTTGGCTATCGCGGCTGCTCTCGAGAGCCATGCCGAGGGAACTGAGGAGGTGACTGGCGATGACCAACGGGCTCTGCGGGGCGCGAGGCTCGGGCCAGGCTCTCGAGCGATAGCGGCACTCTATGAAGCCTTGACGGCCGCCGAGGCGGGTCCGCACGTGCACGGGTCCGGGCTCCGATGTGCTGACCGCGTGGCTCAGGAGGTTCAGCACGGCCTGTCGCAACATGACGCGGTTGGTTGTTGCGCGAAGCGGATGAGGCTCTGGCTCGATGTGTAGCTCGACCTGCCGCTCGCGCGCGAGGGGAAGTGCGCTTCGTGCCGCCTCGGTGACCAGCGTCGAGACCTCGACCTCCTGCTCCGCGGCCTCGGAGAGGCGGTCTAGCTCGGCGTGCAGGTCGCTGCTGTCGGCAGGGGACCCATCAGCGGGTGATGCGGCGACGAACGAGTCGCGAACGATCTCCGCGAGGGCCTCAACGGCGGCCCGCAGGTCGCGGTACGCCTGACGGCGGCTCAGGCCAAGGTCATCGGCGATCGTAAGGATGCTGTGCCGGGAGATCGCGTAGCGGTACAGGACGCGGTAGGGCCGCGCTTCCAGCATGCCCGAGGAAGCCTGCGAACCTGGGTCGAGGGCGGCAATGGCCATGCGCAACGCCCGGCGCAGAGCCTGTCCTCTGGAGAGCCCCGGCGGCGTTGCCGTGGGTGGCAGCAACCGGGCGAAGCGATGTCTCTCCAGATAGGCAGTGTCGTTGAGGTGGGCAAGGAGCTTGTATAGCTCTGGTACGAGATTCGCCATTGGATGACGTTCCATCTGCTGGTACGAAGTGCCTACTGCGTCACAGCTTACTGGTGGCTCGTGCTCCCCAATGTAGCTGCAAATGGCCTGCTCGTCAAGGACCTCAATCATTGCCGGCTGTGGTTCACCGCCGGGGCAGGTAGCTGTTCAGACTCGCGTTCAGCGCATCGCGCCGAGGCAGGCTGCTGGTAGCGCTGGCCACGCGGATTGGCTTTGCGCTGGCTCGTCGGGGAACCCCTCCCCCTGTCCCCCGCCCCCCGCGGGGGGCCCCCCGGGGGCGCGGGGGGGGGGGGGGG
>JAIMBM010000280.1 GCA_023511475.1 Anaerolineae bacterium | reverse complement strand
GTCGGGACATCAACCGGCGCGTCGAGCTCGGCAGAGCGCGCTGCAGCGAGGGCGAGCCGCAGAGAGCGAAAACCCTCCTCAATCGGAGCAGCGGTCGGGCGGTCCTCACGGATGGCGGCGAGGAGGTCGAGAGTCTCGGCCAGGTAGACGTCCTGCTCCCCCTGCACGGGCACGGGGGTTGGGTTTGTGCTTGCCGAATCCCAGAAGGTGCCGCGGTTCGGATCCACCAGGTCGGCGGTCAGCCCCGGAAGGCAGACGCGCACGTCGCTATCCCAGCGGCCGGGGATGGCGCCGTTAGTCGCTGCCAGGACGGCCAGGCCCCCGGAGGCGAAGCGGATTACGGTGCCGCTGGCATCCTCGACGGTGTATCCCTCGACGTGCCGATGGAACAGGTTCTCCTGGGCCGAGTAGACCCGCACCGGTTCCCCGAGCAGGTAGCGGGTCAGATCGACCAGGTGGATGATCTGCTCGACCAGCTGCCCGCCGCTCTTGCTGCGATCGCGCCACCAGGGCCGGTGCAGGGCGTTGCAGGAGTATCGAGCGCTCACAAAGCCCAATGCTCCCGCGCCGCACTGCTCCAGGTGACGCCGCACCCGACGCACAGCCTCACCATGGCGCCACATAAAGCCGACCTGGCTCTTGACGCCGCTCTTGCGGACCGCTTCGACCATCCGCCATGCCAGGTCCAGGCTGAGGGCAATGGGCTTCTCGATCAAGAAGTGCACGCCGCGCTCGCAGGCAAGTGGCACCTCGTCGCCGTGGGCAAAGGGGGGCAGGCAGATGTACACGAGATCCAGCTCAAGCTCGTCGAACATCCGCCGGTAGTCGGTATAGATGCGGGCCCTGCCACTGGCAAACTGTTGGTTAAAGGCTTCCGCGCTCTCGCGGGACTCGTCGCAGAAGGCAACGAGCTCTATCTCCGGAAGCGCGCTCAGATGGGGCGCATGTCTGGCGCGGGCAAAGTGTCCGCAGCCAAGGATGGCCGTTCGCAGTGGCCGGGTCACCTGATCTCCTCCCCATAGGTCAGAAGCGTCTTGACGCCGGCGGCGGTTCCCTGGTCGATCATGGCGTAGGCTTCGGCGGCACGCTCAAAGGGGATGCGCGCGCCGATCAGCGGCCTGACCTCGAGCCGGCGCTTTGCCAGCAGGTTGACCGCTGCCGCCTCCAGGCGGGCAAGGTCCCACATAGGCTGGCTGCGGTGCGAGCACCCCCACACGGGCATGCTTGAGCGCAGGGTCACGCGGTTGTGGTGCCACTCGGCTGAGAGGTCCAGCCGGCCGGAGGGGTCGCCGTAAAAGCTCACCGTCACTACCAGCCCCTCGCGGTGTACGGAGCGGATCGCCTGCTGCAGAGCTGCATACACGCCCGATATCTCCAGAGCGACATCGACGCCCGCACCTCCCGTGGCCTCCTTGATGGCGAGGCCCGCGTCGCACTCGGTGGGGTTGATCGCCGCATCGGCACCCAACCGACGCGCCAGCTCGAGGCGGCCCGGGACCGGATCGACGGCATAGACCTCCTCGGCACCGGAGAGGCGCGCCATCTGCATGGCCAGCATGCCGATGGCCCCAAGGCCGAAGACGGCCACCCGGTCCCCCAGCTTGATCTCGGCATCGTGGATACCCGCGAGGGCAAAGCGCGCCGGGTCGGAAAAGACCATGGTCTCATCGTCGACGCTGCCCGGCACCGGGTACAGCGTGTCCTCGGTGCGGATGACCGTCTGGCGGTGCTTCCATTCGCCGTGCACGTGGTCTCCCGGTTTGAAGCGGCGGACGTCCGGCCCGACGGCAACAACGACTCCCGCCGCCCAGGAGCCCATGGTGTGCGGGAAGAAGGGCTCTGCCTGCTCACCCTCTCTGAGGGGCCGGAAGAGGCGCAGGCGCGGGTCCCATACCCGGTCCGCAAAGGGGATCACACCCCGGTAAGTGTTGATCTCGGTGCCGTGCTTGATGCCGCTGACCGTCGTGCGCACGAGGACCTCGTTTCTAACGGGTTCTCGCTCCTCGTACTCGCGGTAGGCGACCGTCTTGGGTGACACCACTACCAGCTCAAGGGGCATAGGTTTCCTCAACTCCTTCTATGGATGGAAGGCAGCATATACACGCTCCAGCTCGGGGGCCCGATCCGGGAGGGGTGCCGGTGTGGCCGGTCGGCTGTGTGGCTGCTGGCCGACAACCGCCTCAATCAGGGCTACCGCATTCGGCACCGGGACGTCTGGCAGCAAGGGTTTGGCGGGGCTGATCACATAGCCGCCATCCCTGCCGAGGTAGCGCAGACAGGCAGCAACCTCGCGCTGCACCTGCTCCGGCGTGCCCAACGGCAAGGTGAGCTGCGTGCTCACCCCTCCATTGAGGCACAGGTCTCGGCCGTAGCGGCGCTTGACCTCGAGGATGTTCATCGCCTCCGGCTGCAAGGGGTTCAGAATCTGCACGCCGATGTCGATGAGGTCCGGGATCAGCTCCGAGACGTCCCCGTCGCTATGCACCATCACGACCAGGCCCTTCTCTCGGGCGCGGGCAAAGATCCGTTTCAGCCCGGGCTTGATGAACCGCCGCCAGCGTTCGGCGCCGATGATGACACCGCGCTGTGAGCCCCAGTCGTCGCCAAAGCGAAAGCCGTCAAACGGGTACTCCGCGATGCGATCGACCAGACGCAGGTGGAGCTCTGTCAGCGTCTCCAGCAACTCCTCGACAAAGCGGGGGTGAAGGATGAGGTCGGTGAGAAACTCCTCCATCCCGCGCAGCGCCCAGCCCCTATCGAAGAAGCCATGGGCATCGCCACAGAGCGTGAAGCGGTCCTCATGCCGGGCGAAGAAGGCCTCGACCCCCGTGAAATAGCTCTCGTCAGCGAGGTCAGGGAACTCGTACCCGCGCAGCGAGGGCTCCTTTAGCGGGTGTTCCTCGATGTGAGGGATGTTGCCGACTCGCCACACACAGCCAAAGGCGTCGGCGTACCGATCGGCTGCTTCCCAGCGACGTGCCGCTTCGATCGGCCAGAAGGGAAGATGGTTCACGATGCGGTCGGCAAAGGCGGGGTCGCCATAGTACCCGGCGAGCTGCGGCACGAGAGCCTCATCGATGCGGATGTCGTACGGGACGATGTCGGTTTCCTCAAAGGCCATCGCCTTGAGGACACGCTGCCTCGGAGTCAGCCCGCTCATCCCTTCAGCGCCCCCGCGGTGATTCCCTTGATCACATAGCGCTGCAGGAAGGCGAAGGCCAGTACCACGGGCACAATGGTGATTGCCATCCCCGCAGCCACACCCGGCTCGTTCGAGGTAAAGTGGCCCTCGAGCAGGCTGATCCCAACCGGCAGCGTGCGGGACACAGTCGTGCCCGTCAGGACGAGGGCGAGGATGTACTCGCTCCAGGCAGACAGGATGTGAAAGGTCGCCATCGTTGCCAGCGCAGGCTGCGACAGCGGCAGGATCACGCGCCAGAACACGGACCACATCCCCGCGCCATCCATGATCGCTGCCTCCTCCAGCTCCTTCGGTATGGTCTCCATGAAGGCGCGCAGGAAAAAGACGTTCCAGGGGATGCCGACCGCTGCATAGACCAGCGCCAGTCCGCCCAGACGATTGTACAGGCCGATCTGCCGCGTGAAGATGGCCAGTGGCACCAGGAGTATGGAGTGCGGTATGAGAAACCCGAACAGAATGTAGCCCCAGACCAGCCCCTTCAGCCGGAACTCGAAGCGGGCCAGGGCAAAGGCGGCGGTCGAGGCCAGGAAGAGCACCAGGATGAGGGATCCGACGGTCAGCAGGACGCTGTTGAGGAAATAGGTTCCCATCTTGGCGTACACCCAGGCTTCCTGGTAGTTGGACCACTTCCAGTGCCTGGGGAGGCCAAAGGGGTCGGCGTATAGCTCGCGCGTGTACTTGAGCGAGGTGAGCAGCACCCAGACCAGAGGGTACACCGCCAGGGCTCCCCAGGCCATGAGGCCCGCATGGAGCCCACACTGCACCAGGCGCTGTGCCCAGCGTTCGCGCCTTGCCGCCCGGATGGAAGCAGCCTTGGAACGGGTTACCGTCATCACCACTCGCCCCTCAACGATACAGCGCCGATTCGCGTTGTCGACCAAAGCGCCACACCAGCGCCACAGCGATGATGCCCAGGAGAAAGCTCAGGGTCGCGACCGCGCTGCCATAGCCCCAGGTCTTTTTCTGCCACAGGAGATAGAGCGAGTACGATATGAGCGTCTCGCTCAGGTGCATCGGCCCGCCCTTGGTCATCAGGTGCGGATAGATGAAGGCACCCAGCGCACCCTGCAGCGTGAGTATCATGCAGGAGACGTACACCCCGCGGATATTGGGCAGCGTCACGTGCAGCAGCTGCTGCCAGCCCGAGGCGCCATCGATGGCCGCTGCCTCGTAGTACTCCTCCGGGATGCCCACGAGGGCCGCCAGGAAAATGACCATGTAAAAGCCCACGTGCTGCCACGAGGCAGGAAAGCTCGTGCTCCACTGTACGTATCCGTCGCCACTCAGCCACGGGCGCACCCACTCCCCGCGCCCGACCATGCGCAGGAGGCTGTTGAGCACGCCATAGTCGTTGCCAGAGAGGATAAAGCGCCAGAGGAGGGCCATCGTAGTCGCCGGCAGGATCACCGGGATGTAGAACAGGAAGCGATACACGCTCGCCCCGCGACGCAGCCGGCTGAGGACGAAGGCCAGGGTCAGCGCGACGGGAAGCATGAACGCCCAGTCCAGGAAGAGCCTCCGGCCGTTGTTCAGGAGCGCGAGGGGAACAATGGGATCGGAGAGCATCTGCCGAAAGTTAGCGAGGCCCACAAAAGGCGCCGCGCTGATGGGTCCACCTTCCCACTCGAGCACGCTGTAGTACAGGGAGAGCAGGCTGGGGTAGAGCATCAAGGCGGTGTAGACGCCGACCGCCGGGAACACAAACAGAAAGATCCCTGCCGGGCTCCCGTACCACGAAGTGCCCCGCTTCCTCCGTCTCCGCATGCACACCCCCACGGTAACAGTCGCTGTGCCGCCTGCCCGGTGCGAGCTATCGACCTCTCCCCGGGCAGGCCCACTGCCTGCCCGGGGTTCAGGGGCAGACAGGTTGCCCCACGAGCGGGGCCAACGCATTCGAGGGGCAGTGCCCCATCCCCCCTGGGGCAT
>JAIMBM010000028.1 GCA_023511475.1 Anaerolineae bacterium | reverse complement strand
CCCTATACGGCCGCTACAGCAGGTTCTTCTGCTTCATTCGACTGATCAGTTGCCTGGCCGCCTCGGCAGGAGCTGCCTGGATGACCTCCCCCGGCTCCTTGGGCGGCGGCGAAAAGCTCCGCTTCACCTGAGTGGGAGAGCCCTTGAGCCCCAGTTGCTCCGGGTCTCCCTGCACCTCCTCTACGCCCCAGTGCTCGACCGTCTGCTCGCGGTAGGCCCGGATGATGCCAGGTGCCGTCGGGTACCGGGGCTTGTTGGCCTCCTTGGTGATCGTCAAGAGGGCTGGCAGCGCCGTCTCCAGCACTTCGTAGCCATCCTCCAGTGTCCGTGTCGCCCTCACATGGCGGTCCTGTATCGCGAACTCGCGGACGTAGGTGATCTGGGGGATGTTGAGGTACTCCGCGAGCTGGGGTCCCACCTGGGCGGTATCGCCATCGATGGCCTGCCGGCCGGCCAGCACCAGGTCGAACTGCCCCAGCCGCTGGATGGCCATGCCGAGGGTGGTGGCTGTCGCCCAGGTGTCGGCCCCGGCAAAGGCCCGATCGGTGAGCAGGATCGCCCGGTCCACACCCATGGCGAGCGCCTCGCGTAGGGCATCATCCGCTTGCGGCGGCCCCATGGAGATGGCGATCACCTCGGCGCCCAGCTGCTCGCGCAGCCAGAGACCTGCCTCGAGCGCGTTCTTGTCCTCCGGGTTGATGATGCTGGGCACGCCCTCGCGGATTAGCGTTCCCGTGCGCGGGTCGAGCCGGACCTCGTTTGTGTCCGGAACCTGCTTGATGGTGACCACGATTCTCACGCTCTGCCTCCCCGCTGCCTCATCTCAGTCGCAGGCCGACCTTGCGGAACAGGTTGGTGGCGATGACCTGCCGCTGGATCTCGTTGGTGCCTTCAAAGATGCGGGTGATGCGTGCGTCGCGGTACATGCGCTCGACGGGATAGTCCTTCATGTATCCCATGCCGCCATGGATCTGAACGCACTTGTCGACGCAGCGGTCCAGCACCTCGGATCCGTAGACCTTGCACATGGCAGCCATGGTGCTGAACTCGCGGCCGGTCTGGCCGCTGTCCATCATCCACGCCGTGCGGTAAACCAGCGAGCGGAGCGCCTCGATCTCGGTGGCCATATCCGCGATCATCCACTGGATGGCCTGCTTCTGGGCGATGGGCTCGCCGAACTGGTAGCGGCTCTTGGCAAAGTCCATGGCCATGTCGAGCGCTGCCTGTGAGCCACCGAGGCAACCCGCGCCGAGGCTGATGCGTCCGACGTCCAGGGTCTTCATTGCTGTGAGAAAGCCGGCGCCGAACTGCCCGAGGACGTTCTCGGCCGGCACGCGACAGTCCTCGAAAAAGATCTCGGCGGTCGAGGAGCCGCGGATGCCCATCTTGGTCTCTTTCGTGCCGACGCGGAAGCCCGGGAAATCCCGCTCGACGATGAAGGCGGTCACGCCGCCGCGGGCTCCGAGGGCGGGATCGGTCACCGCAAAGACGGTGAGCACGTCGGCGATGTCTCCGTTAGTGATCCAGATCTTGGAGCCGTTGAGGACGAACTCGTTGCCGTCGCGCACGGCCCGGGTCTGGATGGCGGCGGCATCGCTGCCCGCGTTGGCCTCTGTGAGAGCGAAGGCGGCGAGCTTTTCACCGCGTGCGAGGGGCACCAGGTACTTTTGCTTCTGCTCTTCGGTGCCATCCAGGTAGATGGCCATGGCGCCGATGCCGGTATGCGCACCGATGATCGTGGCCGTGGCACCGCAGACCTTGTTGAGCTCCTCCATCAGGATGCAGTAGCCGATCTCGCCTGCCCCGGCGCCACCGTACTTCTGAGGAAAGGGCACGCCCATGAGGCCGACCTGTGCCGCCTTCTTCAGGGTCTCGAAGGGGACGCGCTCCTCCAGGTCTATTTCGGCGGCCAGTGGCGCGACTTCCTGCTGGGCGAACTCGCGGATCATGCGCCGCAGCAGCTGGTGCTCTTTCGAGAATGTAAAGTCCATGGCCCCGCTCCTCTAGCGGCCGGGGGCAGCCCGAGGCAGGTCCACACCGCCCCGCGCCGCCCCGGTCCTCTTGCCTGTGCTACCGGTCCTGGAACTTGGGCTGGCGCTTCTGCAGGAAGGCGTTGACGCCCTCGCGCATGTCCTCCGTGGCGCAGAGCTGGGAGAACTCGTCGGCCTCCAGCTCCAACCCTTTCTCGAGGGTTGTCTCCATGCCCTGGTTCACGGCGCGCAGGATGGCCGCGATGGCGAGCCCGCCCTTGCTGTTGATCTTCTTGGCCAGGTCCTTGGCGGCCTTGACCACCTCTCCGACTGGGACGACGTTGTTCACCAGACCGATGCGTTTGGCCTCTTGAGCGTTGATCATGTCGCCCGTCAGTAGCAGCTCGAGGGCCTTGCCTTTGCCGACATAGCGCGGGAACCGCTGCGTGCCGCCCCAGCCGGGCATGATGCCGAGGTTTATCTCCGGTTGACCAAAGCGCACGCCATCCTCAGCCAGGCGGATGTGGCAGGCCATGGCCAGCTCGTTGCCGCCACCGAGGCAGAAGCGGCCGTTTATGGCGGCGATGACCGGCTTGGGGCTCGCCTGAATGCGGTTGAACACCTCCTGCCCCTTGACCACTACCGCCTTGGCCTCCGCCGGATCCTTAAGGGCGGCGATCTCGTTGATATCCGCGCCGGCCACAAAGAACTGGCCCGCGCCGGTGATGATGATCGTCTTTACCTCGGGGTTGTTGACGACGGAGTCGAATGCGGTTGCGAGATCCAGCATCGTCTGGGTGTTGAACGCATTGGCGGGCGGGTGGTCGATGGTCAGGATGGCGGTGCGGTCCTCAATCGAGACCTTGACGTACTGCAGGTCGGCCATGGCGGTGCTCCTTTCATGCGAAGTAGCTGCCCGGAGATCTCCGGTGTCCTCAGCACGGCCCGCGATCCGCTCCCGAGCCGCTGCAGAAGGCGACGGGCCGGGGGGCTTCAGGTCGTGTACTCCCTGAACCCCTTGCCCACCTTGCGCCCGAGGTGCCCGGCTCGCACCTTGGTGCGGAGGAGGCGCGCCGGATGGAAGCGGCTGCCGAACTCTTTCTCCAAGCTCTCGAGCTTGTCGAGGACGACGTCGAGCCCGATCTCGTCGGCGAGCTGCAGAGGTCCCATATGCTCCTCACCACGCTTCATGCCGATGCCGGCGATGCACGCCATATCTATGTCGTTCACGTTGGCGATGTGCTCGGTCAGGCAGAGGATCGCCTCGTTGATCATCGGCATCATCAGGCGATCGACGCTGAACTCCGTGCCCGTGCGCACCCTGCCGGAGGCCTGGATCTCGGCGATCATCTGTCGGACGGCCTCATCGGTCTGTCCGCCGTAGCCGTAGAACCCGGCGCTGGTCTTTTCGCCGAAGCGGCCTGCCTGGTACAGGGCCTCAAAGATGGGTGCTGGTGCCATGCGCTCACCGTACTCGGAGTAGAGGTAGGCCCCGACGTCATAGCAGACGTCGATGCCCAGCATGTCCATGAGGGTGAAGGGCCCCATCGGCCAGCCGAAGGCGGTCATGGCGCTGTCGATCTCACTGGCTGTCGCTGCGCCCTCGGAGAGCGCCCAGGCTGCCTCGTTCAGGTAGGGCATCAGGAGACGGTTGACCAGGAAGCCGGGGCACTCCTGGACCACTACCGGTATCTTGCGGAGCGACTCGGCGAACATGACGACATCGTCGATTGTCTCCTGGGAGGTGTCCAGCCCTGGGATGACCTCGACGAGCTTCATCACGTGCGCCGGGTTGAAAAAGTGCATGCCAATCACTTTGTGGGGCCGGCGCGTTGCCGCTGCCATCTCCGAAATGGAGAGGGCCGAGGTGTTGGAGGCAAAGATGGTCTGCTCGGGGCATACCTGCTCCAGCTCGGCAAAGACCTGGCGTTTGATGGACATCTTTTCGGGCACCGCCTCGATGACGATATCGACGTCCTCAAACCCCTCATAGGTCGCAGTGCCGGTCACGAGGTCCATCTTTTGCTGCATTTCACCGGGGCTCATCCGGCCCCTGTCGACGCGGCTCTGATAGATCTTGCGGATCGCCTCGATCCCCTTGTCGACAAGCTCCTGATTGACGTCCTTGAGCACAACCGGCAGGCCGGAGTAGGTAATGACCTGGGCGATCCCCGATCCCATCGCGCCTGCGCCGACAACCGCCGCTTTGAAGATGTACATGGCACTCCCTCCTCACGCATAGCGCCTGTCCGGCGCCCTTCATCGCCGCTCCACGATGAGCGCTCCGCCCTGGCCGCCTCCGACGCAGAGGGTGGCGAGGCCGAGCTGGACGTCCCGACGCATCATCTCCTTGAGCAGGGTCACCACGATCCGCGCGCCCGTGCATCCGACCGGATGGCCGAGGGCAATGGCCCCGCCGTTGACGTTGACCTTGTTCCAGTCCCACCCCTCCTTTTCGAGCTCGCGCCCTACGCTCAGCGACTGGGCAGCGAACGCCTCGTTGAGCTCTATGAGGTCGATGTCGGTGAGCTTGAGGCCTGCCCTTGCCAGCGCCTTGGGGACGGCCCTTGCCGGCCCGATGCCCATGATGTGTGGGGGCACGCCGGCATAGGCGTAGGCGCGGATATAGGCCCAAGGCTTGAGGCCAAGCGCATGAGCCTTCCTGGCCGTCATCACGATCAGCGCGGCCGCGCCGTCAGAGATGGGGCAGGCATTGGCGGGAGTGACCGTCCCGTTCTCTTTGAAGACGGTGGGGTAGAGGGCAGCCTTCTGGACGCTGAGGGCGGGGTTGATACACTCATCCTGGACGATGTCCTCGCGCGCGACCTCCTGCCCGGCCACCTTTTTCGTCACCGTCACGGGCACGATCTCTTCCCGGAACTTGCCCATGCGCGTGGCCATGAAGGCCTTCTTGTGGCTGTTGACGGCGAATGCGTCCTGCTCCTCTCGGGAGACGCCGTACATCTCGGCCAGGTTCTCCGCGGTACGGCCCATGATCTGGTTGCAGATCGGATCGGTGAGGCCTTCCCAGAGAGTGTCCACGAAGGTGGTGTGGCGGAGCTTGAGGCCCCAGCGGGCGCCGCGGACGATGTAGGGGGCGGTGGACATGCTCTCCGTGCCTCCCACAAGGAAAACCTCCCCATCGCCCGCCTGGATTGCCTGGTAGGCCGAGGTGATGGCCTGCATACCCGAGGCGCAGTTGCGCTGCACGGTAAAGCCGGGGACGGAATCGGGTACACCCGCCATCAGCGCAGCCACGCGCGCGATGTTGGGTGCGTCGCTGCTCTGGCCGATGCAGCCAAAGATGACGTCGTCGACGGTCTCGGGCTGCACCCCGGTCTGGCGCAGGACCTCGACCATCACGACCCTGGCCAGCTCCTGTGCGGTGATGGTGCGGAAGGCTCCGCCGTGGCTGCCGATGGCTGTGCGCACGCCGCCGACGATGACGACCTCCTCCATAGCTTCCTCCCCCTGATAGAACCGGCCCTGTTTCGGATAACGGACTGCCTACGGGCCCTGTAAGGCGGGCCCCTGTCCATCGACGACAGCACAAATCCGCTCTAGATACAGGCGGATGCGCCCTCGCGTTCAGCGGTTCCCACAGAATGGCAAGAGGAGGCTGGCATCGCAAGCCACCGGCGTTGGGGGGCGAGCCCGGGCATTGGGGGCCGCAGCCTCGTGGTGGGGACAAGGAAACAGGCGTCGCTCCAGGAGGTGACGGTAAGCTACCCTGGACGGGCGACGCCTGCGTTTGCACCACGTGGCCGTCGGAGAAATGTCGGGAACGTTGCGCTGCTGCAATGCCAGAGCCGAGCGGTCAAGCTCACGTCCCTCACCTCACCGTTGCGGCGCACAGCAATGAACCACCCGGCCCACCCTTGGGCCTCTCAAAGCATATTGTACAATGGATTTCGAAAGGAATCAAGTCGAGTAACCTAATCATAACCCCTTTGTCGCGCGCCAGTTGCGCGCCCATCGCGGGAGCCCCGATCTGCCCCCACTCGAGACTACCCCCACCCCTACCTCAATTCGTTGACTCCTCCCGCGCCTGTGGTACAATTCACTGGCAACGAACATGCGTGCGGATTGGAGTGACAGGTGGCCATCAGGGCGCTCCCGGCAGAGGTCGTCGCTCAGATCGCCGCGGGCGAGGTCGTCGAGCGGCCTGTGTCGGTGGTGAAGGAGCTTTTGGAGAACTCGCTCGACGCCGGAGCCGGCACCATCCACATCGAGGTGCAGGGCGGGGGGCAGCGGCTCATCGAGGTGGCCGACGATGGCTGTGGTATTGGCTCGGCCGACGTCGAGCTCGCCTTCGGGCGCCATACCACCAGTAAGCTCCGGAGCCCGGAGGACCTCTTCTGCATCCGCACGCTCGGATTCCGGGGCGAAGCGCTCGCCTCGATCGCAGCCGTCGCGCGGGTGACGATGACGACGCGCAGCCGCGATGAGTCCAGTGGTACGGTCGTCCGTTTGGAGGGGGGCCAGCTCGTGCGTCGTGAACGCTGCGCTCGCCCTCCCGGCACGACGGTGACCGTTGAAAACCTCTTCTACAACCTGCCGGCCAGACGCAAGTTCCTGCGCAGCGACGTTACGGAAGCCGGGCACATCCTCGCCCTGACCGTCGCCTACGCCCTCGCCTACGCGCATGTACGCTTTTTGCTCGTCCATAACGGCCGCGAGGTTCTGCGCTCGTCGGGCACGGGAGACCCGCTCAACGCCCTGGCGGAAGTTATGGGCCCCGATGTGGCCCGTGCCATGACACCCCTCCCGGCCAGTGGTGGCCCCGTGGGGATCTCGGGGTATGTCGGCGCGCCCTCGCTGCACCGGGGGACGAGAGACGCGCTCTTCTTCTATGTGAACGGGCGGTGGGTGCAGGACAGGACGCTTGCCTATGCCGTGGAGGAGGCGTACCGCAGCCTGCTTCCCGGCGGGCGCCACCCGGTTGCTGTGGTCCACCTGCGGGTCGACCCGGCGGACGTAGACGTAAACATCCACCCCACGAAGCGTGAGGTGCGGTTCCGGCAGGGGCGCGACGTCTTTGCCGTGGTGCAGAGGGCCGTGCGGCATGCGCTTGTCGAACATGCCCCGCTTCCTCAGGTGGAGAACCTGCGGACCGAAGGCGCCACCATCGCTCCCGAGGACCGTGCCCGGCCGCTCCACATCGGCAGGGAGGCGCAGGCAGAGCTCGCACAGCTTGGGCTTGAGCTCGGACGCGTGGCTCCGCCCTTCTCGCCGGGCCCGGCCCCTGCAGCCAGCCGGGTCGGCGGCTCGCGTCTGCCGCCGCTGCGCCTGCTCGGGCAGGTAGCGCAGACCTACATCCTGGCTGAGGGTCCCGATGGCCTCTACCTGATCGATCAGCACGCTGCCCATGAGCGTATCCTCTATGAGCGCCTCCGGGCGCTTCGTGCCTCGCTGGCCGTCCCGATGCAGACGTTGCTCGAGCCACGCCCCATCGAGCTGACGCAGTACCAGGCGCGGGTGCTCGAGGCGCGGGAGGAGTCGATTCGCCGGCTCGGGTTCGATATTGCGCCCTTTGGTGGCACGACCTTTCTGGTGCGCGCCGTGCCGGCCGCCTTTCCACCTCAGGAGATACCCAACGTGTTGGCCGAGCTCTTGCAGACGACACAGGAGCGCGGCGGCGGGTATGACTGGGAGGAACGTGCTTTGGTGGCTGTGGTCTGCCATGCGGCGCTGCGTGCCCGTCAGGTGTTGACGGAGCAGGAGATGAGCGACCTCGTCCGCCAGCTGGAGGAGACCGAGCTCCCCTACACCTGCCCCCATGGGCGCCCTACCCTGGTGCAGATGACGCTGGCGCAGCTAGAGCGGCAGTTTGGAAGACGGTAGCGGGCCTCCGTTGAGCCGATGCTGGCGTCGCTGAGCCAGGGGCAGGCCCGCGCAACCGGTTGTGCGCGGGCTGCGTATAGCTCTGAGAGTCAGGGCGTGATGACGCCGAAAGCTCTCGGCAGGGCTCTTCGAGTCAGGAAAGCGCCGCGGTTCGCAGGAGGGAAGGGGGTACCATGGAGCGGCACTTTTATCGCAGTCGCCGCGACCGCATCATTGCCGGGGTTGCCGGCGGCATCGGCGAGTACTTTGGGTTCGACCCGCTCATTGCGCGCGTGCTCCTGATCGTCCTGGCGCTCGCGAGCGGCTGGGGTATACTCCTGTACATCGTATTGATGCTCGTCATGCCGGAGGCGCCGCTGGAGCCCGGCGCTCCGCCGAGCTATCGCAAGCTCGATGCCCGCGAGCGCAGTCTGCTCCTGGGTGCTGCCCTGGTGGTGTTGGGGCTCGCCCTGCTGGCGAGGGAGCTTGGCCTGTGGTGGTGGATAGGCCTGCGCCGACTGTGGCCGCTGCTCCTCGTGGCGGCTGGTGTTGCTGTGCTGGTTGACCAGCTAAGGAGGGGATGATGGGCGACCTCGGCATGCGTATCTACGGCACCGAGCAGCGCACCGAGAGGGAGGATCACCGGCCGCGGCCGGGTCTGTTCTGGCCGCTGGCGCTTGTCACAGCCGGCGTTCTCCTCCTCCTCTCGAATCTGGGGCTGGTGCGCGTTGCCTGGTGGGAGCTGTGGCGGCTGTGGCCGCTGCTCCTGGTCTTCGTCGGTCTGGATATCCTCTCGCGGCACAGCGTCTGGGCCGGTGCCATCGTGGCGGTCATCGCGCTGGCGGTTGTGGGCTGGGCCGTGTACCTCATGTGCACGAGCCCGCGCCCGGCGAGTCCGCTCTACACTCTCGGCAGCGATGAGCTGGTGGCCACGCGGGTGACGGAGAGCCTCGGCGACGCGAGGGAGGTCGAGGTAGACCTGCGCATGAGCGTCGGCGAACTGCATCTGGCCGCGCTCGAGGACTCGCCGCACCTGCTCGAGGCCGACCTGAGCTATCCCAGGCAGGGAGCGCTGGCGCCCCGCGTGTCGTACGGCGTGTCGAGCGGGCGCGGCCACCTGCGCATCGAGAGCCGCCGCAACGAGGCGGAGCTGGCCTCGCTCCTCCTGCGGCCGATGGGAGAGATCTGGAAGGTTGGCCTCAGTCGCGAGGTGCCCTTGAGCATCAGGCTGGAGCCGGGCGCGAGCTCCGCCATCCTCGACCTGAGCCGCCTCCGGCTCCGTGAGCTCTACGTCGATGCCGGAGCGGGGCGGCTCGACGTCCGCTTCCCTGCTGAGGGGGCGAACATGGCGGCCCGGATCGAGGGAGGCGTCGGCGAGGTAGTGCTCAGTGTGCCCGAATCCCTTCCGGCCCGCATCCGTGTTGACGGCGGCCTGCGGAGCATCCAGGCGAGCAGCCGCTTCGTGCGCCAGGGCGAAGCCTATGAGACGGCCGGCTTTGCCGGCGCAGAGAGCCGCCTCGATGTACTCATCGATGGCGGAGTCGGGCTGCTGCGCATCGAAAGCTCCTGATACCAATTGCCGTCTGTTGTTCAGCCAGACAGGGCGGCCTGCACAGCCTCCTCGAACAGGTCCAACCCCTCCTCCAGCAGAGGCTGGGGGATGTTGAGTGCGGGGCAGAACCGGACCGCGGATGAGCCGCATCCGAGGAGGAGCAGGCCCCGCTCGAATGCCCGCTGGACGATAGCGTCGCGCAGCTCGGGTGCCTCCTGCCTGCTCTGGCGGTCGCGCACCAGCTCGACGCCGACCATCAGGCCCATGCCGCGCACGTCGCCGAACTGCTCGTAGCGCCCCTGCATCTCGCGCAGGCGGCCGATGAGCAGTTCGCCCATGGCTGCGGCGTGCGCCATGTACTCGCTCTCGACGAGGCGCAGGGTCTCCAGTGCCGCAGCACACGCCAGCGGGTTGCCGCCAAAGGTGTTTCCGTGCGAGCCCGGCACCCAGGTCATGAGCTCCCGACGTGCGATGGCAGCTCCGAGAGGGACGCCGGACGCCAGCCCCTTGGCCACAGCGATCACGTCGGGGACGACGCCCCAGTGCTCGATGGCGAACATCTTGCCCGTGCGTCCGATGCCAGACTGGATCTCGTCATCAACGAGGAGGATGCCGTACCTGTCGGCCAGCTCCCGGAGGCGCGGGAGGAACTCGGGCGGCGGGACAACGTACCCGCCCTCTCCCTGGATCGGCTCCACAAAGATGGCCGCGACCTCGTCGGCCGGGACCATGTGTCTGAACAGTGTGTCCTCGATAAAGCTGACGCAGGCTATGCCGCAGCTCGGGTACTCGAGGTGGTAGGCACACCGGTAGCAGTAGGCATAGGGGACGTGGCTCACCTCAGCCATGAGGGGGGCAAAGCCCCGGCGCTGCACGGCTTTGGACGCGGTCAGCGAGAGCGCGCCCATCGTCCGCCCGTGGAAAGCGCCGATGAAGGCCAGGAAGCGAGGGCGTTTCGTTGTATAGCGCGCCAGCTTGAGGGCCGCCTCAACCGCCTCGGCGCCCGAGTTGCACAGAAAGCTCTGGTGGCCGCCGGTCCCCGGCGCGAGCCGGTCGAGTTGCTCGGCCAACTCGATCTCGAGGGGATAGTAAAAGTCGGTACCCGACATGTGGATGAAGCGCGTGGCCTGCTCCTGAATGGCGCGGACTATGTCGGGGTGGCAGTGGCCGGTGGTCGTGACGGCGATGCCGGCATTAAAGTCGATGTAGCGGCGGCCATCCACGTCCCACACCTCAGAGCCGCGGCCATGGTCCATCACAAAGGGGTAGGAGCGGGTATAGGAGGGAGACAGCACCCGTGCGTCGCGCGCGACCCACTCCTCAGCCAGGGAACCGGCACTCAACGCGCGCTCGCTCCGCTTCCTGACGGATTCCACCACGGACCCATCCTCCTTGATAGTTGCGACCGTCCTGGTCGCTGAGGGCGGCGGCCGCGCGCTAGCGCCGGCCGCCGCCGACAAAGGGAATCAGCTTGACGGTGTCCCCGTCGCTCAGCACCGTATCTTTGGGCGTCTGGCGGCCGTTCACGAGGACCATGGCTACAAGGTCCGAGTCGATCTGCAGCTCTGCCAGGACCTCGGCGACCGTCTTGCCGGCGGCGTCTCTCAGGACGGTGCTCCCGCGAGGCACCAGCGGCTGCAGGAGACCTACGGGCACAATTGTCACGCTCACGGATCGGCTCCAGCTAGGGACTTGTAGCAGCGCCCGGCCTCCTTCAGTACGCGGCCCCGGCGCCGAGCGCAGCAAGGCCGCACCTAGAGAGCCGCGAGGCCGAGCTGGGCCAGCTTGGCGGGAGTGGGCCGTCCGTCGTGGTCCCATCCCCGCTGCTCGTAGTACATATCGAGCAGGCGCTCCGCGTCCTCCCGCGAGATGCGCTTGCCGGCTGTAGGTCCCGTCTCGACCGGCTCGAGATACGTGCGCGGGGGCGGCGCATCCCAGGCGCGGCCAAAGCCGGGGACCTCGCGGAACCAGTACAGGCGGGTGAGGTTCCAGACGCGCTCTGAGATTGTCAGCAGGTCGTCCCAGGTCCGCGGGAGGCCGG
The DNA here is from genome assembly GCA_023511475.1 of Anaerolineae bacterium. Taxonomy (GTDB): domain Bacteria; phylum Chloroflexota; class Anaerolineae; order SpSt-313; family SpSt-313; genus SpSt-313. Next base: position 2,245 of record JAIMBM010000028.1, on the reverse strand, counting down.
TAATGGCCTCGACGATGGGGGCGTAGTGGCCGAGGTCAAGCCCCAGCTCGACCCACTGCAAGCGGCACGCCCCGAGGCAGTCGAAGAGCGGCCGGATGTGCTGCAGCTCGATGACCTTCGCGGCTTTGTCGGGCGTCACCGCGTCGCGGCCCCTGGTGATGTCGTAGGTGATCGCCCAGGAGCGGTTGTGGTGCGCGCCAACGTCGCAGGTCATGTAGGAGAGCAGCATGGAGGGAGCGTGGCGAGACTCGTACCCGCTCATCTCCATGCCCTTCACCTGCATGGCAAAGGCCTCGCTCCCACGGCCAAAGGTCGCGGCCGCGTGCCTGACGCCCAGCCCGAGCACCGCGCCAAGTCCCTCGCGGGCCGCAATCTGGCGCAGGAGCGCGCACACAACGTCCACATCGCCAAAGCGGAGCTCTAGCCCGCCGGTGTCGGCCTTGCTGATGATCCCGTGCTCGTAGCATTCGATGGCAAAGGCGACGGCGTTTCCGGCCGAGATCGTATCGAGCCCCAGCTCATCGCAGACATGGTTGGCGTAGGCCACGTCTTCGATGTCTGAGAGGGCGCAGTTGCCGCCGATCAGGGCGGTCGTCTCATACTCGGGGCCCTCGACGCGTACCCCGTACTTCCGAACGAAGGAGTACTTGCCGCACGGGCTCGGGCAGCCGAAGCAGGCCTTGTCGGTTACGACGATGGTGCTGCGCATCGTCTCGCCGCTGAGGTTGCTGTGGTCCTCAAAAAAGCCCGAGCGGAAGTTACGGGTGGGGAAGGCGCCGATCTCGTTGGCCCAGGTCGTGACTCCGGCGGTGCCATACTTCTGCCAGGCCTCGAGCCCGGGGGCGGCCTTGCAGGCGGCGTACATGGCACGGGCCAGCTCACGGTAGCGCTCGAGCTGGGCGACCGGGATGGAGCGTGTGCCCCGTACTGCGACGGCCTTGAGATTCTTGGCACCCATCACCGCGCCGACGCCGCCGCGGCCGGCCTGCCGCCCGAAATCGTGGCTGATGCAGGCGTAAGCCACGCCGGATTCGCCGGCTGGGCCGATCGTGGCAATCTGAAAGCTCTCGCCGAGGGCTTCCTTCAGGGCCTTTTCAGTCGTCAGCGAGCCCTTGCCCCAGTAGGCGGTGGCGTCGCGGAGCTCGACGCGGTCGTCGTCGATGTAGAGGTACGTCGGCCGGGGCGCTCTTCCCTCGATGGCGATGACGTCTATGCCCGCATACTTTAGCTCAGCCGAGAGCAGCCCGCCCACGCTGGCACCAGCATACCCGCCGGTGAGAGGGGATTTGGTCGTGATATCGCACTTGCCCGCGCCCGCAACGAGCAGCCCGGAGAGCGGGCCGGCAGAGATGTACAGCCGGTTCTCCGGGCCACGGGGGGCGGCCCCAGGGGGCACCTCACGGTACAGGAGGTAGGCGCCGAATCCTCTCGCGCCGAGATAGTCTCGGGCGAGGTCCTGCGGCAGCGGCTCACGCCGTATCTCACCGCTCGTGAGGTTGACGCGCAGGATGCTTCCGCCGTATCCGTACATGGACTCTCTCCTTTCTCACCTCAGCGACAGCACGTCCATGCCGCAGACGGCGATGCAGTCGCCGCAGGCGTCGCACATGAAAGGCGCCTCCCGGTCGGCGTGGGTAAAGATGACCTGCTCCGGGCACGCCTCGACGCAGGTGAGGCAGCCCGTGCACTCCCCGGCATTGATGTAGTAGGCACCATGCTCGTTCTGGAGGATGGCGCCCGTGGGGCACGCGTCTGCGCAGGCGCCACACTGGGTGCACACCCTGACCTCGAAGGTGCCAGGATCTGGGAAGTGGGGCACGATGGCCAGAGCGGACTTTTTGGGGTTATTCTCGCCGAAGAGGTGTAGCGAGCAGGCGAGCTGGCACGCCCGACAGCCGGAGCAGCGGGCGCTCTCGGCGTGCAGATGCATGGGTTCCCTCCTCGATTCCGAACACGGCGCCCAACCACGCCGACCCCGGAGACCATTGCAGCTACCCCCGGGGCAAATCACCCTGAGCCAAGATTACCTGATGGGAGGGGAAAAGTCAAAATGATGGAGTGACCGTCTGGGCGTGCATCGCGACAGTCACGGCCGCCAGGGCGGTGCGCACCTCCCCCAGCTCCGTGGCCGCCGAGACCGCGTCCCGCCGGCGCGGGCGCAGGGCGTGGTAGGTCACGTGAAGCCCACTGAGCAGGAAGAACAGGCCGACGGCCACCGTCACCCAGCCGCCGGCCAGGCCCGGCG
>JAIMBM010000279.1 GCA_023511475.1 Anaerolineae bacterium | reverse complement strand
TATCTGGAGTGGATCAAGGGACCGGAGGGACAGGCCATCGTGCGCGAGCTCGGATTCGTGCCTCTGCACTAGGCAGGGCGCACCCCGGTGGGAGGGTAGAGGGAGACTTGGCGATCGAGCAGCAGGCCGCGACGCACGCGGTGCCCGTGGCGCGCCGGCGGCGCCTCAGGGGTGAGACTGCCGCCGAGGCACTTGTCCGCCTGAGCGGCATCTCGGTCATCATCTTTGTGGTGCTCGTGTTTGTGTTCCTCGCACGGGAGGGGATCCCCGCCTTCTTTGAGGTCGAGGTCGGGAACCTGCTCGGCACGCGCTGGTACCCCACAGTTGGGCGGTACGGGCTTCTGCCGCTGGTCACTGGCTCGCTCCTCGTCACCGCCGGCGCGGTGCTCATCTCAGTGCCCTTGGGGCTGGCCGCGGCCATCTACATGCACGAGCTGGCGCCAGCGTGGCTGCGCGAGATACTCAAGCCACTCATCGAGATACTGGCGGGGATTCCGTCGGTTGTCCTGGGGTTTCTTGGCATGATCGCCGTGGCGCCGCTCCTCCGCGAGCATCTCAACATGCCGACCGGGCTGAGCGCCTTTGCCGGGTCGGTGATGCTGGCCTATATGGCGCTGCCGACGATCATCTCCGTGTCGGACGACGCGATCGATGCCGTGCCCCGGAGCTATCGCGATGCCTCCCTCGCCCTCGGCGCCAACCACTGGCAGACGGTCTGTCACGCAGTTGTGCCCGCAGCGCGCTCGGGGATCGTGGTGGCGGTGATGCTGGGCATCGGTCGGGCGATCGGGGAGACGATGGCCGTCCTGATGGTCACCGGGAACGCAGCGCGGATGCCCGACGGTCTGAGCGCGCTCTTCCAGCCAGTGCGGACGATGACGGCGACGATCGCGGCGGAGATGGGCGAGGTAGCCAACGGCAGCGTCCACTACCACGTGCTCTTTGCCATTGGGATCGTGCTCTTCCTGATCACTTTTCTCGTGAACCTGCTGGCCTCGGTCCTGATGCTGCGCCGCGGCACACGGCGGGATCAGTTGCTGGAGTAGGAGGCGACCGGGTGTCTCGAGGGACGAAGCAGAAGCTGGCCTTCGCGCTGCTCACCGCGGCCGCCGTGGTCGTGGTCGTGCCGGTGCTTCTGGTAGCGGGCTATATTATCTGGCGCGGCGCCGGGGCAATCAGCCTGGAGTTCCTCCTCAGCGCTCCGCGCCATGGCCTGCGGGAGGGCGGCATCTTTCCCGCTGCCATCGGCACAGTGATCCTGACGCTGGGCACGGCCATCGTCGCCCTTCCTCTGGGTGTTGGGGCGGCCATCTACCTCTCTGAGTATGCGCGGGACGATCTGCTCACCCGGCTGATCCGTATGGCCATCATCAATCTGGCGGGCATCCCGTCGGTGGTGTATGGGCTCTTTGGGCTGGGCCTGTTTGTCCTGTTCCTGCGCTGTGGCACCTCGATCCTGGCCGGCTCGTTGACCCTGGGGCTCCTGACGCTTCCTGTGGTCATCAGCACGGCGGAGGAGGCGATCCGGGCAGTGCCGCAGTCGTTCCGGGTGGTGAGCGTCTCGCTGGGGGGCACCAAGTGGCAGACGATCCGCCATCTGGTGCTGCCGAATGCCCTGCCGGGGATCATCACTGGCGTCATACTTGGCCTGGAGCGGGCTGCTGGCGAGACGGCGCCGATCCTGTTCACGGTGGCGGCCGTCTACCTTCCTCGTCTGCCCCGCTCGGTCTTTGACCAGACAATGGCGCTTCCCTATCACCTGTTCGTCATCTCGACTCAGGTTCCGGGCATGCCCATGACGCTGCAGTTTGGCACGGCCCTGGTGCTGCTCGCCTTTGTCCTGTCCCTCAATGCCGCTGCGACGATCATCCGCAGCCACTTCCGGAGGCGGCGGTCGTGGTGACCGGTGCGATGCCGCCCGCGAGCCTGCAGCCTCCGCCCGAGGGGACTTGCGATGCCATGACGACAACTGCCGTGCCCAGCAAGATACGAGTCGAGAATGTCAGCTTTGCCTACTCCAACGCCGAGGCGCTCCGTGGCGTCTCGCTGGATGTCTATCCCCACGAGGTGACGGTGCTCTTTGGCCCGGCGCGGTCAGGAAAGACGACGCTGCTCCGCCTCCTCAACCGCCTGACCGACCTTCTCGAGGGCACGCGCCGCTCGGGGCGCATCTATCTGGATGGCCAGGATATCTTTGCGCCTGATGTGGACGTCGCAGAGCTGCGACGGCGGGTGGGGATGGTGTTTGCCATGCCCATACCGCTCCCTATGAGCATCCGGGCGAACCTGACCTACGGCCTGCAGCTCAAAGGGGTACGGGACCGCGCCCTGCTCGAGGCGCGCGTGGAGAGCGCTCTGCGCGCCGCGGCCCTGTGGGACGAGGTGAAGGACCGGCTCGAAGACCCGGCCTCTTCCCTTTCGGGCGGGCAGCAGCAGCGCCTCTGCCTGGCACGCATACTGGCGCTGGAGCCGGAGGTGATCCTGCTGGACAACCCGACCTCCGGGCTCGATCCGATATCGACCTCCAAAGTTGAGGCTTCGCTGCACGAGCTGAAGCAGCGGTACACGATTATCGCCGTGCCGCATAGCGTGCAGCAAGCGGCGCGCATCGCCGACCGGGCGGCCTTTATGCTTGGCGGCGAGGTCATCGAGGTCGGTACGGCGCGGGAGATCTTTACGAGGCCGCGCGACCCGCGCACGCGGGACTATGTGGAGGGGCGCTTTGGCTGACGGGCGCTACTCGTGGCGCAGCGCTTCCTGAGCGGGCATACGCGCGGCTGCGAGGGCGGGGCCGACGCTCGCAGCGGCTGCGAGGGCGAGGGCAAAGGCCAGCGACGTGCCGATTAGCGAGGGCGAGAAGACATAGTCAATTCGGAAGAGCACCCCTTCCATCAGGCGGGTGAAGAGCCGGCCGAGGGGGTAGCCCAGAATCAGGCCGAGGAGCCAGCCAGGCATCGCCATGGCGACCCCTTCGCCGACAAAGGCTACCACGAGCGGCCGGTTTGTCGCACCGATGGCGCGCAGCACCCCGATTTCCCTCCGCCGCTCCAGCACGCTCAGCCCCAACGTGTTGACCACCCCGATCGCTCCCACAAGCCCTACCAGAAGCACCATCAGAGCCAACGCCAGCGTAAGGAGCTGAGAAGCCTTGCGTGCGCTCTCGACATCGGTGTACGTCGGCTGTGCGCCGGGGCGCAGGGGGCGGAACTCTCGCTCGATCTCGGCGATGGTCCGATCGACATAAGCTGGAGAGCCGTTCAGGAGGGCGACGGCGAAAAAGTCCGCCACGCCCTGCCGGCCGAGCAGGCGGGCGACCACGTCCCGTGGGGCAAAGACCTTGCCAGCCAGGGTGCTGCCGAGGAGAATGCTGTTGTCGATGGCGATGCCGACGACCTCGACCTCACGTTGCCGCCCTGCGACTTCCAGCTCGAGGCGATCGCCCAGCCGCACGTCCTGCGCGGCAGCGAGCTCTGAGGAGACGACGATGGAATCCGTCTCCTCCGACGCGAACCAGCGGCCCTCTTGCAGCCGGGGGCGGTACAGGCGGGTGTCAGCTGGCACCCCCCACAGTCTCGCCGGGATGCCCTCCACCCAGCAGTCGGTGAGGGTCCAGGCCTCGGCGCTGTGAACGCCAGGGACGCTCTCGATCTGCTGCGCCAGGTCTTTTCCGACGGCCTCGCTGAACCAGACCCACACATCGGCACCGTAGGTGACAAAGGCCTCGTCGATGGTTCGGTTCACAGAGGCCCGTGTGGCCTGGGTGGCGAGGAACGACGCTGCGGCCAAGGCGATGACGCTGATGGTGACCAGGCTACGCCCCTTGCGGCGGGCCAGGTTGCGGGCCGCCATGGCGAGGGTCGGAGGCAGATGAGCCAGGCGTCGCAGGCTCTCCTCGAGCCAGCCGCGGCCAAAGGCGGGCGCGATCCCATACCCCTGCAGGGCCAGGCGCACGGGCGTCCGCGCGCCGACCCAGGCCGGAATGAGCCCGGCGAGGAGCGTAACGCCCACGCCGACGACCGTGCCGAGGGCCACCCCGCGCGGCGCCAGCCGGAATGGGACCTCTACGTTGCCCAGCGCTGCGACCAGGCGAAGCAGCCACCAGCCCACCAGAGCGCCGAGGAGCAGGCCGACGAGCGTTCCGGCCAGCCCATAGATGGCCGTCGTGTAGAGGTAGAGTTGCACGATCTGCCCGCGGCTGCCTCCGATCGCCTTGATGATCCCTACCTCGCGCACCTGCTCGGCCAGCAGTGCCAGCAGCGTGTTGATGACGAGGAAGCTGCTCACCCCGAGGCCGACGGTCGAAAAGACGGTCAGGAGCACCAGCAGGCCGTCCAACTCGCGCTTGCCGGGAAAGCTCTGAGGGTCACGAATGAGGGGAGCGCCGTGCCAGATGCCGCGGCGCTCGAGCAGGCGGTTGATGCGGGAGACCGTCTCCTGCGCCTGCCTCACGTCGTGCAGGCGCACAAGGAGCTGGTTGTATCCCTCGATGCCCAGCTGCCGGCGCACCTCGCTCGCAGGCACATAGGCGCGGGTGATGCTGGTGAGGACGCTGGAGAGGTAGCTCGGGCTGCGGCTAAAACCCGAGATGGTCAGGGTACGCTCCCGAAGATCCTGACCGTCACGGTACACAATCTCCTGCTCGAGCTCGAGGGGGGCGATGTCGCGGGCCGAGACCTCGATCAGAGCCTCGCCCGGCCGGGGCACGCGGCCGGCGACAATGGCGAACTGATTGAGGGTGATGGTGCCAAAGTCGGGGATGCCGATCAGCTCGATGTCGCGCCAGGAGGTGCCGACACGCCACTTGGTGTGATAGCTGGCACGCAGCTCGGCGCGGTCGACATTGGGCACGGACTCGAGCGCCCGCAGCACGCCCGGGGAGGCATTCCACACCCAGTAATCCAGGTCGGCCTGAGAGGTGTTGGCGTAGGTCTCGGCCTGAGCCTGGGCGATGTTCTGTCCGAGGGACACAATGGCCACCAGGCCGGCGACGCCAACGGCGATGCCAAGGATGGTGAGGGACGAGCGCAGCGGCCGGCGGACAAGGTCTCGCAGGGCTTTGCGCAAGAGACCTGGCACGTGCATGGGGACATTATACTACTGGCGGGAGTGCGGCAAAAACCGGGGGTAGGCC
>JAIMBM010000278.1 GCA_023511475.1 Anaerolineae bacterium | reverse complement strand
CGTCAACGCGGTCCGCCGCGGCACCGTGCTTTCCCCGGACCGACAAGAACAAAGCGCCAGCTGCGTCCGTCGGCGTGGGCGCAGGAAACGTCAAGAGGAGCCTGGCGGCGAACTTTTGGCCGCAATGCTCGGAAGGAAACATGAGGAGGTAGCCATGAACAGCATTCTTTGTGGAGTTCTCGCTCGATGCGTCGTTGGGCTGGCCTTTGCGCTGGCAGGCGGGTGCCCCGGTCGGCAGCTCTTCCTCAGCGGGGAAGGCGACGGCGATGCGGCGATCTTTGTGCTCGGCATGATCACCGGTGCGGCCTTTGCCCACAACTGGGGCCTCGCCGGCAGCCCGGACAAGGTCGTCGAGGGAGCCGTGCAGGTGGGAGGGCTATCTACCGCCGGCATGGTGGCAGTCGTGCTCGGTCTGGTCGTCTGCTCGCTCATTGGCCTGACGATGCGCCAGGCCTTTGCCAAAGCGGAGGTCTAGTGGCCATGGCAGCTACAGTCGATGCACGAGGTCTCTCGTGTCCGCAGCCGGTGATCCTGGCCCGGCGCGCACTGGAAGCAGGCGACCTGCCGGTCGTGGTGCTCGTGGACACGGTCACGGCGCGCGAGAACGTCACGCGCATGGCGCAGAAGGCAGGCTTCCAGGTACAGGTGGAGGCCGAGGCCGAAGAGTTCAGGCTGACCATCACCAAGTAGCGCCAGCGAAGCATGCGGCACACGGCCCTGGCGCAGACCTGGTTCCTCAGCCTGCGCCAGGGCAGGCAGGATCCTGATATGATCTACTTCGACAACGCCGCCACCACCTGGCCCAAGCCACCCCAGGTCATCGAGACCATGGTGCAGTGCATGGAGCAGGGGGGTGGCAACCCCGGCCGTGCCGGTCACCGCCTGGCTCTCGAGGCCGGGCGTATCGTCTACGCGGCCAGGCGGGCGGTCGCCGAGCTCGTCAACGCGCCGGACCCGATGCGCGTGGTGCTGACGGCAAACGTCACTGAGGCACTCAACCTGGCACTGCACGGCCTCCTGCGGCCCGGCGACCATGTGATCACCAGCTCCATGGAGCACAACTCTGTCATGCGCCCGCTGCGGGCCCTTGAGGCAGAGGGCGTCGAGCTGACGGTAATCGCCTGCTCACCGGATGGAGCGCTGGATCCGGGCGAGGTCGAGGCAGCCATCCGCGCACGCACGGCCATGATCGTGCTCACCCATGCCTCCAACGTGGCCGGCACCCTGCTGCCGATAGCCGAGGTCGGGCAGATAGCCCGGCGGCACGGCGTGCTCTTTCTGGTGGATGCGGCCCAGACGGCCGGAGCCTGTCCGCTCGACGTGCAGAGCGCCGCCATCGACCTCCTGGCCTTCACGGGACACAAGTCGCTCTACGGACCCATGGGGACGGGAGGTCTCGTCATCGGTCCGCGGGTTAATGCCGACCGGCTGCGTCCGCTCAAGCAGGGTGGCACGGGGAGCCGCTCCGAGCTCGAGCACCAGCCGGCCTTCCTGCCCGACATGTGTGAGAGCGGCACCCCCAATGTGGTCGGTCTGGCCGGGTTGGTTGCGGGAGTGGACTGGGTGCGCAGACGAGGGGTCGAAGCCATCCGGGCCCACGAGATGGCGCTGACGCGGCGTCTTCTCGACGGGCTGGCCGCCATAAGAGGCGTGCGCGTGTACGGCCCACAGAACCCTCAGCAGCAGGTGGCGGTTGTCTCGCTGCGCATCGACGGCATGGCACCCGACGAGATCGGGCTGCGGTTGGACGAGGAGCATGGTATCTTGTGCCGGGTGGGGCTGCACTGCGCGCCAGCGGCGCACCGCACGATGGGCACCTTCCCGACAGGCACCGTCCGTTTTGGCCTCGGGGCGCTCAACACCGCCGACGAGGTCGACGCGTCTCTCGCGGCCGTCGACTGCCTGGCAAGAAAGGGGCAGTGAGCGGCATGGGCTATGCGGTGATCTTGTTGCCATCGACCAGTCATGCCATGCATGCCGAGGCCACGCTAAAGCAGGCGGGCATCGCCTGCAAGATGATCCCCGTCCCGCGCCACATCAGCTCCGACTGTGGCGTATGCATACGCATCGCCCGGGAGGACCGTGAGGCTGCACGCGCAGCCCTCGCCGCCGCCGGCATCGCCTGGGAGGGCATGCACGACTGCTGAGGAGGAGCAACGATCGGAGTCTGCCGCCCCGTCTCGGCAGCCTAAAGGCCGTCCGGGATAGCACACCCGCACCCCTGGCGCGCGCCCCGACACCCTCTGAGGCTTGCCACCTACGGTCCCCCCGCCGCGCTCCAACCCGCCTGACAGCGAGGGGTCGCGCCCGTGCCCAGCCCGCCCAAACCTGAGCCATAGCCCGACAGCTTGCTCTTGCCATGGCACGATTTGTGCTCGCCCACGCCTCGCCTGAAGCCCGCCCGCTCCGATTGCCAAGGACGGCCACACGCACCTCGGGGCAGGGGCGCGGCGCAGGTGAGCCCACATGGTGCCAGCAGACGTTGCCACCAGGGCAAGGAAACTGCCGATTTGGACCCGGCGACGGGGCGTCAAGGAGGCTTGAATGCCAGCGATACCTTTCAATATGGACAACGTGGTCAAGTGCCGCTGCGGCACTTGCCCCGTGCACAGTGCAAGCCAGTGCATCATGCAGCGTGCGGCCGGCATGCCGATGCCGCCACCCTCCCTGCCAGACCCCACCAAGTTCGAGGGCGTCTACTGCAGCCAGGCGGTCGGCAAGAGCACCTGTACCGACCTGGACGGCAATCTGGCCTGCGTCTGCCCTACCTGTGCCGTCTGGCAGGAGAACGGCCTACAGACCAACTATTTCTGTATGCGCGGCGCCGCCTCGTAGACAGGGAAGCATACGCGAGCCGCTGAGGGGTCGTGCGCAACCGGTCCTCAGCAGCTTACTCACACTCGCGCGGTGACGACAACCTCCTCGCCCAGCATGTCGGTGATCTTGACCGCCACCGTCGTCTCGCCCGGCGGCGCGTCCAGCTCGTACTCGCCCGCGACAAGGTCGGTCTTCCTCTCCGGCACATCGGCGAGGGCGACGTTAAAGACCTGCCCGTCGTGAGCCGGGTCGATCATGACGCTGTCGACCATGGCGCGCCAGTCGTCGATCTGCGGCTCGAGGACCCCGCCCTGCTCCTTCAGCCGCTCGATGATCGTCGGCGATAAGAAGTCATCGATCCGGACGTACACCCTCCCCTCGCGGCGCTCGACGGTCACCCGCGCCCGGGCGGGCTGATGGACGAAGAAGCGGCCGTAGCGCGGATCGGTGCGCAGCTCGATGACGGCGATCTGGTTGGGGAGGCCGGTGCGCCGCCGGAGCCGGTTCCACTCCTCCAGCCAGGCGCCAGCGGCGAGCTCTTTCCCCAGACAGACGACGGTGACATCCCGCTCCTCCTCGGGGCGGGAGCTCAGCTCGCGCTTGATCTCCTCCAGGTCGGCCACGGTCAGGGGATGGGTGAAGGGCACGATCTTGACGAGACTGCGGCCGAGCGTGCCCTCGAAGAAAGGGTCGATGCGGGTGCGGGCAATGCCGATGTGCTCGCAGGCGAGGTTCACCGCCTCGTTGTGCTGAATCTGCAGGTCATAGTCGTTCACGCGGTAGACGGTGAAGGAGAGCTGCGCCGGGCGCGGCTCCGCCTCGGCGCCCTCCTGCTCCAGCAGGGGCAGCCCGGGCTGCGCTGCAGCCTCCAGGGCTTTGGCCTGCGCGGCGATGATCGCCTGCAGGCGCTTGCAGGTCGTCTGGATGGCGCCCTTGTTGATGTCGCAGCCGATCCAGCGCCGGCCGAGCTTTTGCGCCACCGCCGCCGTCGTCCCCGAGCCGATGAAGCAGTCGAGCACGATGTCGCCGGGGTTCGTCAGCCACTGCACGAGGCGGGCGACCGGCTGCTCGTGCTTTTCGGTGGGGTATCCCGTCTCCGCCCCTCGGTACGCCAGGTCAAACCAGACGTTGCTCAGCACACGATAGTCACGCGGTGGCACGTAGTACTGCACTGTTCCGTTCTCGTCCTTGCGAACGAAATCCAGGTCGACACCAGTCGTGCGCAGCGTTCTCAGGTAGTACTCGTCGAGTGTCAGTGAGTCCGCATATTCGCGGAGATAAGCCTGGTAGGCTTGCACGGCGCGCTCAGCGCGCGACCGCTCCCATCGCCACTGCCCTGATGAGGGCATCACGCCGAGCAACTCGTAGCGCATGGTCGGTCGGTCCGTCCCACGCCAGAACGTGTCCCACTTCCCGGGTTCAAATCTGTCGGACCTCTCAAGGAGCTTCGGCAGCCTGTGGTCGCTCGACTTGCTGTAGAGCAGGATAGAATTGTGGCCCGTGGCGAGCGCGGATACCTCGTCGAACTGAGACTGAACGTTCTTCGTCCCGGCTCTCACCAGCACCTCACCTCGAAAGTTGTCCGGGCCGAACGTCTCATCGAAGAGACAGCGGAGGTGGTGCGCCTTTCTCCAATCGCACTGCAGTCCGACAATGCCTGCCTCGTCGTGCAGCAGCTCCCTAAGCAGCAGCAGTCTCTCGTACATGAACTGCAGATAGTTGTCATTCGCCCAGATATCGGTGTACTGGATCTGCTCGCCGAGGGTATAGCCCTCGCCCTCGAAGCGGGCCGTGCCCTGCGCGCCGCGCAGGGTCACCCGCCGCACATAGTCCGCGCCCGAGTCGAAGGGGGGATCGATGTAGACGAGCCTCACTTTGCCGCGAAAGCCGTTGGCGAGGAGGTGCGCGAGGACCTCCTTGTTATCCCCGTGGAAAAGCAGTCCGCCCCTCGGATAGGCGGCCGGCCAGTCGGCCCAGAGCTCCGGGGCCGCACTGAGAGCGCCGGCCTGCCCATAGCTCTCCACGTGCTGAGCCGGGAAGGCGGTCACCTGACGCAGCGGGCGCTTGCCCACCCAGGTGAGCATCGGGCGGCCCTTGGCGGGCCTGACCTCGACTGTGGTGCCTTCGGGCATCGATAGACCTCCAGGTGCGATGGGGCGACCCCCTACCGTTCCCCCGACACGGGGGAACAGGACGGCATCGCCCAGAACGAGTTGGCCGCAAGGGCAGAGAACCTATCCCCCCGTCTCGGGGGGACGGTGGGGGGTCCGATGCCCGCCATTTGGCGGCGATGGGCCGACCCCCTACCGTTCCCCCGACGCGGGG
>JAIMBM010000277.1 GCA_023511475.1 Anaerolineae bacterium | reverse complement strand
CCCCAGATCGTCGTGCAGATGCCCTCGTGGATGCGCTTGCCGTGGCTGATGAAGATCGCGCCCGCCGCGCCGCCCTTCACCGCTGAAGAGGCCCGGACGGTCCCCCTCGTGGCGGACCAGATCTCGATCGCCCTCGGCAACGTTCTGGCGGGGCACTCGCTCGATCTGACCCTGCGAGAGCTGCGCGAGCTGAGTCTGCAGACGGTCCGGGCCCTCGTGCGCGCTGTCGAGATGCGCGACCACTACACCGCCGGCCACTCGGTCAGGGTCTCTCGCTACGCCGTCGCCCTCGCACGCGCCCTCGGCGTCGACGAAGGCGACGTCGAGACGCTCCGCGTCGCCGCCCTGCTGCACGACGTCGGCAAGATAGGCATCAGCGATCTGCTGCTCAACAAGCCCGGGCCGCTCACCCCCGCCGAGCGGCAGCAGATCGAGGAGCACCCGGCCATGGGCTGCCAGATCATCGCCGGTGTGCAGTCCCTCACGCCAGTCCTCCCTCTGATCCTGCACCATCAGGAGCACTATGACGGGCTCGGTTACCCTCAGCGACTCGCCCGCGAGCAGATACCCTACGGCGCGCGCATCCTCGCCGTCGCCGACTCCTTCGAGGCCATGACTGCCACCCGCGCCTACCGCGAGGGCCGGTCTGTCGCCGAGGCACTGCAAATTCTCTCGGCCGGCGCGGGGCAGCAGTGGGACCCGGTCATGGTCGCCGCCTGGCAGCAGATCGTGGCCCGCCTCCTTAGCTGCACCCACTAGAGCGACGCGCGTCCACCGCGACCCCCACCCTCCCTGGTGGCACAGAACCTGCTGAAAATGGTGATTGAGGGGCCCGCCAGCTCCCTGATACCAGTCCGGCGTGAGGGGCGATGGCCGAAGTATCTCACCCGCAGAGGGTCCGAGAGGCGCTCTTCCACGCGCGAGGGGCGCTCGTGCTTTGGGCGGCGGCCGCGGGGCTTGCCGTGCTCTTTGTTCCTCTGTTTGCCCTCTATGATAGCCTGCAGGCCGAGATCACTCGCCAGCAGATGGCCGTGATGGAAGCCCAGATGGCGCGGGTCGCCCCAGTCTCCGAGCAGGAGCTTGCCTCGCTGCGCGCAGCTGCGGCCGAGGCAGCAGCCGTCGAGGAGTATGTGCAGAGCACGCTTGCCCGCATGAGCCAGGGAGGCGTGCCCTGGCTGGCCGTGCTCCAGCGCGTGATGCCCCAGCCAGGCTCCGGCGTGCGACTCACCGAGCTGAGCCAGGAGCAGGACCGTTTGCTCATCCGTGGCGTCGCCAAAGATGAGGCTGCCCTGGCCGCGTATGCGGCTCACCTCCGGGGCTCGCCACTCTTTGATGGGATTCAGGTCGAGGTGCCTTCAGAGCAATACACCATCAGCCTGCGCATCAGGGGGTACCAGTAGTGGCAGAGACCGGTTCACCTCGCCCGGCACCCCTGGTGAACTCGCTCCTCGGCATGGTGCTGATCCTTGTCGCCGCACTGGACCTTCTCATGCTGGCCATGATCGGCTGGGCCGTCTGGAGGCGGTCCACACTTGCCGAGGTCCGGTTCCGGATGCACCAGGAGGATGTCACGCAGCTTCAAGACCCTCAGAAGGAGGCCCTTGCGCTGCGCGAGATGATCGCCCTCGCCCGGGAGAGCATCTCAGGTACGCTCGAAGCAATTCCGACCGACACCGACGTTGCCCGGTACGTCTCTGGCCTGCGTGCCCACGCCTGGGGAACGGGAGTCTCCATCGTCGAGCTTGACGTACGGCCTTCCATAGCCGGCGGCATCCCTGTGCGGCGGTACGGCGTGCGCGTGCAGGGAGAGTGGTCCCGTCTGACGCAGTTCCTCACCCGCGTGGCCGAGACCTGTCCCTCAACCGCCCGGGTGGAGCAACTCACACTGCGACAGGGCCCATCCCACAGCGAGCTATCTTTCGAGCTGGTAGTGGCCGTCCGCCCAGAGGCCCAACCGACCAGCCGCCGCGGCGCTCGTCTCGCCCTCCTGTCGCTGGCACCCCGAGTTGGAGGCGCCTCGGGCGATGGGTGATCTGAGAGCGCAGTTCGCCGGTCCCCCGCAGGATGCACTACAGAGGATGTCCCCCGCTCGCAGAGCCAGGCGAAGCATCGCTCTGGTCCTCGTCGCCGGAATCATCAGCGCGGCGCTTGCGCCATCGTTCCTGCACGGGTCGCCCGTCAACGTGCCTGCCATCGCCCTTGCCGCTCCTGCGCTCGAGGCCGCGGGCGCACCTCCCATCGAGCTCGAGGCCGGGCTCCTCCTCGCCCGCGCCGACGACGCCCGGAGAGCGGCAGACTGGACGCTGTGCATAAAACTGCTGACGCAGGCCGTTGCCATCCAGCCAGCGAACGCCTTGCTGCGCGAGCGCCTGTACGAGGCGCACACCAATCTGGGCTGGAGGCTCCTGGTGCAGCGCCGCTTTGCCGAGGCCCGGCAGGCGTTTGAGGCGGCCATCCAGGTGAACCCGAACGGGATCGGCGCGCCGGAGGGCCTGAGGCTGCTGGACAGCCTCACCCCGTGTGCCGCCTTGCCGCCGGGGGCACCCGACACTTTGCCAGCCGTCGCGACCCTTCAGAGCGGCTCGGCACCAGCCACGGCGCTTTCGGCCTGCCCCGTCGTCGCCGGATCGGGCTGCTCCCCCGTCATGCACGTCGTGGCCCGCGGAGACACTCTCTTCACCCTCGCACGCCGCTTCGGCACCACCGTGAAGGCCATCATGGCCACGAACAACCTTACCAGCACCACGATCCGCATCGGCCAGGTGCTGATCATCCCAACCTGCTGCACGACCTGCGCCACGTGTGGCACTCTGGCGGGCGCGTCGTCGGGTGTGCTCATTTGCCCTCCGACCTCGCCGCCGGCGAAGCCGACGCACTGCCCCGCGACAGCCTTCCCCACCTGCCCCACCCAGGAAATCTCGCCAGCCTGCGAGTGCACTACCGGCACGGTCAGAGTGCACGTCGTACAGCGAGGCGACAACCTCTTCCACCTTGCGGCGAGCCTCGAAACGAGTGCGAGGCTGCTCATGGAAGTGAATGGTCTGACGACAACCCGGCTGCGCGTTGGCCAGGTGCTCGTGATACCCTAGCCCTCGGCGCTGTACACGATCCTCCCGCCGCATACCGTCGCCACGACCTGCGTCCGCACGATGTCCTCCGGAGCGATGCGAAAGATGTCTTCGGAGAGGACAACCAGGTCCCCCAGCATGCCCGGCGCCAGGCTCCCCTTGAGCCGCTCCTCCCCGGAAGCGTAGGCCGCGCCCTGGGTGTAGGCCCGCACGGCCTCCTGCACCGTCAGACACTGCGCCGCATACCACCCTCCGGGCGGCGACCCATCGGGTCGTTGCCGCGTCACCGCAGCATAGATGCCGGCGACGGGATCAATGGTCTCGACCGGGCAGTCCGAGCCGAAGGCGAGGACCGTCCCTGCATCCAGCAGGCTCCGCCAGGCGTAGGCTCCTGCGCAGCGACGCCCCCAGTACGCTTCGGCCATCGGCCAGTCCGATGTCGCATGAATCGGCTGCATCGAAGCGATCGCCCCGACCTGCGCCAGCCGCGGAATGTCCGCGCGAGCCAGCAGCTGCACATGCTCGATCCGCGGCCTCAGGCCGGCCTCTTCGACGATCGCCCGGCACTCGGCCAGGGCGTCGAGCACCCGCCGGTTTGCCCGATCCCCGATGGCATGGATAGCAGGGGCGATACCCGCGCGGGCCGCTTCCCTCACAATGGCCGGCAGCTCCTCCCCCTCCAGCAGCGCGATGCCCCTGTTGGCCGGCTCGCCTTCGTAGGGTTCGAGCATGTCCGCTGTGTGCGACCCGAGCGACCCGTCGGCAAACAGCTTCAGATGCCCGATCCGCAGCCACTCATCGCCAAAGCCTGTCCTCAGACCTAAGCGTACGGCCGAATCCAGGTTCTCCCGCGGGATCATCATATAGATACGGAGCTCGAGGGCACCGTCTCGCCACAGGCTGAGGAAGGCCCCCAGCTCCCGGCCCCCTTCGCAGTTGTGCACCCCGGTCACCCCCAGGCGATGTGCCGCCCTCGTCGCCTCCACGATCGCTCCGCGCAGGTCTGCTGGTGCGGCTTCGTCCAGGCGGCGCCAGGCCTCCTGCGCCGCGTCTTCGAGCAGAATGCCGGTCGGCTCTCCCGCGTCGCCCTCACGCAGCACCTGCCCCGGCCAGCGCCCGAGCACGTCGTCAATGTCCAGAGCTTTGAGCGCCGCCGAGTTTAGCCACAGAGCATGCCCATCCTTGGCTCCGAGCGCCACCGGGTGCGAGGGCACCGCTGCGTCGAGCGCTGCCCGGTCCGGAAAGCGCGGCGGAGACCAGAGGTTGCGATCCCACCCGCGTCCAATGATCCACTGGCCGGGCGGCGTCCGCTCCGCCCGCCTGCGCACCCGCTCCACCGCCTCATCCAGCGACCCCGTGCCCGTCAGGTCCACCCGCTGAAGCGACAGCCCGTAGCTCACGAGATGCACATGGGCGTCGGTCAATCCGGGAATCGCGGCACGTCCTCGCAGATCGAGCACTTCGGTCCGCTGGCCGATGAGGGGACGGACCTCGGCATCATCGCCCCGCGCCACCACCCTGCCACCAGAGATCGCTACCGCCCTGACCACCGGCCGCGCCGGCTCCATCGTGTAGATGGTTCCATTGACTGCCACGATATCTGCTGCCATCCTCCCCTCCTCTGGCCTGCATCAGGAGCCCTCGGCAGTATAGCCGCTGGCACGGTCACCCGCAAGCTCGGGCCCTCCGATGCGGACGCTGCGGCGTCCGGCTCGGCCCACACGCTGGGCATAGTTAAATGATTCCGGTGGTACGTTGCGGAGAAATACGATGTCTAAATCGCCTAGATCCACCCCTAGTTCGAACGTTGTCGAGCAGCTTAATATCTGTATGTTTCCTTTCCGAAAGTCTTCTTGAAACTCCTGAGCTTTCCGGGGAGTAATTTGCGCCGTGTGCTCTTCAATTCTAAAAATTACGTTGTTTTTTTTTAGTTTTAATTGGTTTGTTTGATTTCAATGTTTTAATTGCTGACCCATATTCGACGGCTGTTGCGTCAAAAAATTCTTATGAGCATGAATCTCGAACATTAATCTACAAAGATGATTTTGACTGGGAAGGAACTGATTGGGTAAAAGTTC
>JAIMBM010000276.1 GCA_023511475.1 Anaerolineae bacterium | reverse complement strand
GGGCACGCCGGCGAGCACCGCCATGATCGGGCGGAGCAGGGCGGCGAGCGGTCGCGCGCGGCCCGCGCGGAGTCCGCCCGGGGAGGCGAGAAGACACTTATGGGGAAGTGCTCCTCCGCCCGCGGAGTGACCTCGCAGGGCCGCTAGCCCTTCACCTGGATGCTCCCGCCTTTCAGCACGATGCCAGCAGGTGCTGCCAGGATGGATGCGCCCGGCTGGCTGTCGTAGACCAGGTGGCCGGTCGCCCCATCCCAGATGATGACGCGGATCAGATGCTGGTTTGTGCCGGCCAGCCTGCCATCCACCGCACTGACCATGAAGCGATAGCCGGGGTTGCCGTTCACGCTCCCGCGGCCGCGGAACCAGATGTTCGCGCCCGAGATGGCAAGCCACTCGTAGCCGTCGCTGCGTAGGCCGATGTCACTGACCTGGAAGTCCAGGGTCCACCGGCTGCTCGGCACCGTCTCCTTGTTCTGATACTTGCAGGTGAAGCTAAAGAGCGCCGTGCCAGTGTAGGTGGGCTTGTCGACGATGGCGCCGACCGGCGACGTGAAGGAGCCGCTGCCTGAGACGAAGGGTCCCTTCGGGTCGCAGACGGCGAAGAAGCGGCTGTCGTCGGCGCTGTTGCCCGCGATATCGGTGGCCCGGACGCTCAGCACGTAGACGCCGGTGGGCAGCACCTCCCCGCTCTGCACCTCGCGACGGGTCATGCCCGTGTCGAGCACGCCGGTGACCGTGTCCACGCCGCTCAGAGCGTCCTCGGCGGCAAAGTCGAGTGCCGTGCCGACGAACAGCCCTTCATCGGGCTGCGGTCGTACGATGAGCAGGGTCGGCGGGGTCTTGTCGATGTTGATGTTGCCGACGGTCATCGAGATCGAGTTGCCGGCATTGTCTACCGCCGTGCCGACGACGGCCAGGTTGGCCCCCTCGATGGTGACCGTAGTCGGCGCGGGCCTGGAGGCCAGGCCGGAGAGGGCGTCATAGGCCTCGAAGGTGATGGTGACGTCGGTGTTGTTCCAGCCCTCAGCGTTCGGCGCGGGGCTCCGATGGCCGATCAGCACCGGCGGGGTTTTGTCGATATAGATGCCCCAGAAGACAGTGCTTGCCTGGTTGCCCGCGCGGTCAACACAGGTGCCGGATACGCACTGGGCAGGACCTTCGGAGGAGACCGTAACCGGCGCCGGCTCACGGGCCACGCCCGAGAGCGCATCGGCGCAGGCAAAGGCCACGGTGACATCCATATTCGTCCAGGTGC
Organism: Anaerolineae bacterium; assembly: GCA_023511475.1. GTDB lineage: Bacteria > Chloroflexota > Anaerolineae > SpSt-313 > SpSt-313 > SpSt-313. The sequence goes on along the minus strand of JAIMBM010000276.1, from coordinate 3,897 downwards.
CGCGGGTATACTTGCCGGCAGCCGTGGAGGCCGTGGCCACGATGGTGGGCGGGGTCTTGTCGATGTTGATGCCCCCAAAGGTAGCGGTCGCCGAGTTGCCAGCCATGTCGGTGCAGGTGCCGACAACCGCCCACCCCTCGCCCTCGGCGGTGACGGTGGTCGGCTCTGGCCAGCTGGCGATACCGGAGAGCGCGTCGTGGTAGAGGAAGGTGACCGTCACATCCTCATTGGTCCAGGTGCCGGAGCTGTACTCGCCGCTGGGGGTCGAGGCCATCGCTTCGATGATCGGCGGTGTCTTGTCGATGTTGATCGGGCCAAAGGACACCTGGGCGACATTTCCGGCGAGGTCGGTGCAGGTTGCAGTGGCGACCTGGTCCCTGCCCTCCGTGCTGACCGTCACCGGCTCGGGCGGCGTAGCGACGCCAGAGAGCGCGTCGCTGGCGACAAAGGTGACGGTAACGTCCTGGTTCGTCCACTGGCCCGCCGTGTAGGCGCCGCCGGACGTGCTTGCCGTGGCGTGTGCCACGGGTGGCGTCTTGTCGATCCGGAAGCTGGGCGAGGTGACCGTGGTGGCATTGCCCGCGAGGTCGGTGACCGTCAGCGTGGCGCTCACCGCGGCTCCCTCGCCTGTGATCATGAGGGGGCTCGATGGGCCGTCCGGGTCGAGCCCGGAGAGGGAGTCGGTCGCCGTGAAGGGCACGGCGACGTCAACGTTGTACCAGCCCGCGTCGTTGGGCGCGGAGCTGGGCTCGCCGAGCACGACAACGGGCGGCGTCCGGTCGATGTTCACGTTATCTACGGAAGCCATCGCGCTGTTGCCCGCAAGGTCCGACACGGTCACGGGCCCCGCCCCGAAGCCGGTGCCCTCGCCGGTGATGATTTCATCCGCGGGCAAGGTCGCCGGGTCAACCCCCGAGAGGGCATCCTCTGCCAGCCAGTGGACGGTGACGTCGGTGTTGTTCCAGCCATGCGCGTTGGGCTCGGGGTCCAGGGCGCCGACGAGGGTAGGCGGCGTTTTGTCGAGGTTGATGCCCGAGAGAGTCACGCTGGCACTGTTCCCCGCGAGGTCGACGGCGGTTCCTGTCACCGACAGGCCCTCACCCTCCTCAGAGACCGTGACGGGAGCCGAAACGGTATCGAGCCCCGAGAGGGCATCCGTGGCGGTGAACGAGATGGTCACGTCAGCGTTGTACCAGCCGTGGATGTTGGGCTCGCGATCGGGCGCGGCCTCGATGGCCGGCGGGGTCCGGTCGATCTTGAGCACCTTGGACTTGGCTACCCGGTCGACCTTGACGGCCTTGACATAGTCGTAGAGCGCCTTCCTGTGCCAGGTGGTCGCGTAGGGCTGGCCGAGCTGCTGGCTGAGGGCGATGTTATAGTCGCTGAAGAGGCTGGAGAGCGCCACGTCGTAGGTCGTGCTCCAGCGCGGGTTCCTCGCGCCGTCGAGTAGCGAGATCGTCGTCCTGCCGCCTGTGCTCTCGATCCGGAAGTACTGCCACTCATTCAGGTTAAAGCCCGGCACAGGCGAGGTGCGGACCGGCTGCCCAGAGATCTCGGCGACGACCGTGGGGCTGTCGCCATAGTCCGCAGCGATAGCGCTGATGCGCGCGTATCTGCCGGAGGCGCAGTTGTAGAGCCATAGCTCCGCCAGGCCGTCGATGGTGTAGATGTCGCTGCTCGAGCGCAGCGGCTTGAGTGCGACCTCTACGGCCATCTCGGGTGCGGTGGGTATCGACACCGGCCAGGCGATACCCCGACGCTTGTCGGTTGGGGCGGGCGTGTCATCGCTCTGCATGTATATGGCAGTGCGGCCCCCGTCGGTCACCGGGCTGATCGTCTGAGGCCGCCCCACGTAGTGGGGCAGGAAGGTGGCATCAATCCAGGCAGCCGGGTCAAAGCTGGTCAGGTCGTCGAAGAAGAGGACGGTCTCCGTGCCGGGCTGCTCCACGTTGCCTGCTTTGTCGGTAGCACGGTAGTAGAGGGTAGTCACCCCCTCCTTCTCGACCGTGAAGGGGGCCGTGTAGGGCAGCCAGTTGACGCCATCAAAGCTATAGGCGATGCTGTCGACCCCGGACCCGCCGGGGTTGTCCTCGGCGGTCAGGGTGACCTGGACGTCAGAGAGGTACCAGCCATTGTTCCCGGCGGTTCCGGCAAAGCTGACGGTTGTGACGGGCGGGACGGTGTCGGTCCAACCCGTCTGTTCCGCGAAGGGCAGCTCATCGACGCCACCGGACTCAAACCTGTAGGGCTCGTCGACAAAGCCGTCGAGGTCCGCGTCTGGTCCGGTGTGGTCGCTCCAGTAGTTTCCACCGGTGGGTGCGGGCTTGTTGAACACGTTCCCCGTGCCGCTGTACAGCCTGGCCTGGACGCCATTGGAGACGAAGCGGTTGTTGTAGACCTGGTTGTTGCTAGCGGCGGTCAGGTAGAGCCCGGTGCTGTTGTCGGCGATGAGGTTGCCGGTGAGAACGTTGCCGCTCGAGCCATCTAGGAGGATGCCGTAGGTGGCGTTTGCGGTGGCCGTGTTGTCGGTGAGGGTGTTGCTTCCCGACAACTGGAGCCAGAAGCCGTGCATGGCGTGCGAGCCGGCGGTGTTGCGCGTGAGGATGTTGCCGCTCGATCCGCGCAGCCTAAAGCCCACATTGCAGGCGCTCGTTTGCACGTTGCTGATAGAGGTGTTGGTCGTGTTCCAGAGGAGGACTCCGACATCCGTCTTGGAGATGACCAGGTCGCGCACGTTGGCATCCTGGCAGCGGATGAGGTACACAGCTCCGGCTCCGGAGGAGCCGTCGACCGTCGGCGAGGCGGCATCCACAAGGTAGTAGATGGGCTTGCCGTCCACGAGGTTGGTCGCTGCGATGGTGTGAGTGTACTGGGAATCGGTCGAGGCCTCTACCCGGAAGCCGAAGCGGTTCCGCTCCATGAGGTTGCCGTCGAGGGTGTTGGCCACACAGCTCTCGAGCCGGATGCCGTAGCCGCGGTTGTCGTGCGCGGCGTTGCCCGTGAGGGTGTTAAAGTGTGACGACATCAGGTAGATGCCATCGTCGTTGCTGCTCGCGGTGTTCCCGGTCAGCGTGTGCGAGCCGCATCGCTCGATGTGGATGCCATGATATTTGTTGCCGTCCGTCGTGTTCCCCTCAAGGAGGTTGCCGCTGCCGTAGGTAATGAAGATGCCATAGTTGTTGTTGTTGGCCGTATTCCCGACGAGCTGTACGCTGGTGGCTTCGGTGTTCAGATAGATGCCGTAGCTGTTGCCTGTGGCGGTGTTGGCCGTGAGGGTGATCTCGCTGGAGTAGGCCACGTAAAACCCACGGGCAAAGCTGCGCACGGTGAGGTTCGTTATCGTCACGCCAAAGCGCCCGTTGAGGACGACGCCGTCACCTGACCCGGCGCCGGTAACGGTGTGGCCGCCGCCATCGAGGGTGAGATTGTCTGCGGTGATCTGGATGGCGCAGGAGAGGTCGGTCGTGAGCGTGGCGCTGCGGGTGGCGGGATCCCACGTCCCGACCGAAGGCACGCTCCAGCCCGTGTCGCCGAGGGTGATGGGCGTGCAGGCCTGTTCCGACAGGCGCCATGCGGCGTGCTCCTGAGTAGCCGCAGATGCCATCCCGGCGCAGAGCCCGAGCAAGAGCACCGTGACAGTGAGGACCAGCAGCGACCTTCTCATCTCGCCCTCCTTGGTCCATCCTCGTTACATACCGGGTGACGCAGAGCGCAGGTATACGAATCGTAACTTCCCGCCCCATTATACGAGGCTTTCGCACTCAGACACGTGAGCGGGACGTAAAGACGGGTGAAAGGCGCATAGGCTGCGCCCTTTGCAGGTCGTGGGCGAACCCCTGCGTATGACGGGGTGTCCCCGGCCCCCCCCGCGCGCGCCCGCGGGGGCCGGGGCCCCCC
>JAIMBM010000275.1 GCA_023511475.1 Anaerolineae bacterium | reverse complement strand
CCATAGCTCCTCGCCATCATGGGCGTGCGGACCGAATGGGTTGGCCGGGGTCGTCACCCTCACCGCAAAGTGGCGCAGAAGCCCCTGCCTCCCCGCGATCGGATAGGACCGGCGCAGCCCCTGCTCAGCAACATCTCCAGCCCTGATCAGCATCTCACTCCCCCGTCGTGCCACGAGCAGCCTGCCCAAGCGCCAGGCAGAGATTGCGCGCCAGAACATCGGCACAGTCCTGCAGGTCCACACTCTCGAACTTGGCCACGGTCTCCGGAGGGAGTTGGTCGAAGCCAACGCCTTGCAGCAGCAGGTCAGTCTCCTCGGCGCTGAACTCGGGCCCTTCCTCGACCCACTGCCGCTGGCTTTTGTTCTCGGGACAGGCAAGCTGGCAGTACATACAGCCAACAACGGCATGGTGCCAGGCAGGGTCAACCCACTGCGGCATGGGGCCGGAATCCTCGTTATGGTAGGTCAGGCAGCGCTCCGCGTGGAGGAGGAAGCGGTCCTCGGGGATGGCCCCTGCCGGGCACTCCCGGCGGCAGGCCGAGCAGTCACGGCAGCGCTCCAGCATCAGGGGCTCCTGCCAGGGATCGCCCGCAGGGGGAAGGTCGGAGTAGAAGGCGACCAGGCGATGAAAGGTGCCAAACCCGGGCACATAGCACAGGTTGTTCCTGCCATAGCGCGCCAGGCCCGAGTGCACGGCGAGCAGCTTGACGGGCAGCGCCGCCCGCACGACCGAGTAGCCCTCCGGCTCGAGCACCTCCAGCAGTGCCGCCCGTACCTTGGCGTCCGATCCTCGCCAGGTATAGGTCGGCGGCAGCGTCACCGGCAGCCGGCGGCCCTCCCGGCGGAACGTCAGCCGTACCTGAGGCTGCGGGTTGGAGACGATGATCAGCGACCGGACGGCCGGCAGATCCTCCGGAGGGGTGAAACGGAATGCATGGAGCGCGCGCCTGTCGAACGTCTCATCCAGTGCCCTGTTTCGCCGCCAGGCATCCAGGCTCGAGGCCAGGTCGGAGGCGTGCTCGGCGGGCACAGCTCGGGCGCGAAGGCCGGACGCTTCCAGGTGCGTAAGCACGTCGGTTGCAGCGAGCGACATGTGTGGGCTCCTTCGGGTAGCGAGATCGATCCAGCCACATCAAGTACTCATTGTGCAACCTTTGCGGAGCACTGTCAAGGAGGGTGCCCTTGAAGGCTGTAGTTCAGTTTGGGAACAGGCTTATCTGTGCTGCTCGGTCAGGCAGTGTGCACGGGGGGAAGGCTTTGACAGCGTAGCCTCGTCGGCTTCGTGGGCTCTCCGCACCACATCTCTGCGCGGTGGGCCACCGAATCAACCCGCCGCACAGGTCAGAGGCCGGGCGAGCCCCAGGGCACAAGGCCGATGCCCGCGATCCCAAAGCCGACCAGCAGGAGAACGATGAGCACAATGATGCCCAACGCGATCAGACCCAGCTGGATATAGCCCAACACAAGCCCGGCGGTCGCAAGGCCATCGCCGGTGAGAGCACCCTGGCTCTCGCGGATTTCCCGCTTGGCCAGGTGCCCCGTGATCACCGCAGCGATCGCGCCGAGGACCGGCAGCAGGAACCAGGCCACGATGCCAGAGACCAGGCTGACGACCGCCAGGGCGCTCGTCTGGGGCGCTGCCGGTGCAGGCTGTTCATAGCGGACCTCGTCAACCGCCTCCCTCTCCCGAATGGCGGAGCCGCGCGGTTCCTCAGCCATAGCCAAAGCCTCCTCTGGAGCCGGCCCTGGGGGCCCGGCTCCACCCGGCCGGTGAGCGACATCCGTGCCATGCCACCGTCTGGCCCTCCGCCTCACTCCCCGCCCTTGCTTCCGCGGAGGCGCAGCCCGGGCAACGAGCAGGGGCACGGCTCTTGCTGACCCGACGGAAGGCCATCTTCAGCCCTGCAGAAATCAGAGGAGGCAGCGAGTTGTTCCAGGTCGTCGGCCATCCCCGCGTCCGAGCCCTTCACACCTCGCCTGATGCCGCGCTGGTGGACGTGCAGCTCGACGGCGCGCCGCTGGCGTCAGGGCTCACCTTCGCCGAGGTCAGCGACTATGTCGAGTTCCCGGCCGGGCGCCGGCAGGCAACCGTCGTCGATGTAACGAGCGGCACCCCCGGCGAGACGCTGGCCCACACCGCCGTGGACCTCGCCCCGGGACGGGACTATACCCTGGTCACCCTCGGCATGGCGGCTGAGATGCACATCCTGCCGCTGCTCGACAGCGCCACTGCGCCAGATACAGCCCATGCCGCCGTGCGCGCGCTGCACGCTTCGCCCGATGCACCACCGCTCGACGTCAGGATGCGTGGCGGCCCGGTGCTCTTCGAGCACGTGCCCTTCGGCCACGCCACTGGCTACATCGACGTGCAGGCCGGAACGGTTCACCTCGAGTTCACTGCGGCCGGAGAGGAGCGCGCCGTAGCCTCATTGCCCTATCACCGGCTTGTAGGCGGAGAACTCCATACCCTCGTGGTGCTCGGACTAACGAGGGGCGAGCCTTCGCGGCTCGTGTTGCCGCTGATCGAGACGGTCGCCATGCGCCTGGCCACCTAGGCCCCCCTGGGGCCCCGGCCCCATCGTTTCGGCGATCTCCCTGCCCCGTCGGGCCTCCTCCCCCTCTTCCCAGGCGGACGCCGCGGCATCCGCCTGGGGAGATGGGGGATACCTGAAGTGAGCCCGAGTTTGGCCTTTCGGAGTGCAACCCACGGTGCCAACCGGAGATCGCTGAGGTGACGTCCAGCGATGCTGCACGGAGGACGCTCTTCCCCCTTCCCCCTCCCCCAGGCCGGTACGGCGTGCCCGCCTGGGGGAGGGGGTCTTCGCATCAGCAAGAGCATGGCCAGGCCTGCCTCGAGGCTGAGCTACACCTCACCCCCACTGACACATTGACTCGCGCGATGCCCGCCGTATAATATGCAGGCGGCTGCTCCGCCAACGAGCAGCCGCTATCTTGCCGCTGGCCCGGCCAGCAAGGATGTTGCCGTGTCCACACCAGCTTTTGACGTTGTCATCGTGGGTGCCGGCCCTGCCGGCATCTTTGCCGCTTTGGAGCTCAGCCGCGAGCCCGGGCTGAGGGTCGCCATACTCGACAAGGGCCCCGACATCGACAAGCGCACCTGCTTCGCCCGCGACCCGCAGGGCCGCTGCCACAACTGCGACCCCTGCGCCATTATGACCGGATGGGGCGGATCAGGGGCCTTCTCGGATGGCAAGCTGACGCTCTCGTCGGAGGTTGGCGGGCGCCTCGCCGAGTACGTCGGCGAGAAGCAGGCTGCCGAGCTGATCCGGGAGGTGGATGAGACCTACGTGCGCTTCGGGGCCTCCCGGCCCATCTATGGCATCCGCAACGACGAGATCGAGGCCCTCGAGAAGCGTGCCGCGAAGGCAGGGCTCCGCTTCGTATCGGTACCCATCCGGCACATCGGCACCGAGTACTGCGGCGACGTGATGCGCGGCATGCGCGACGAGCTCTTGGAGCGCGGCGTGACCATCCGCACGCGGACGCCGGTCACGCGCCTGCTGACCTCCGACGGCGAGGTCGGCGGTGTCGTGACCGCCTCAGGAGAAGAGCTCCGGAGCCGCGTCGTCATCGTGGCGCCCGGGCGCGAAGGTGCGGCCTGGCTGCAGGAGATCGCCAGGCAGCTCAACCTGACCCTTGCCCGCAATCCGGTTGACCTCGGGGTGCGCGTCGAGGTCCCGGCCACAGTCCTTGAGCCGATCACTTCCCTGGTCTACGAGTCCAAGTTCATCTACTACTCTGCAGCCTTTGACGATCAGGTCCGCACCTTCTGCATGTGCCCGTACGGCGAGGTCTCGACCGAGTTCGCTGCCGACGTGATGACGGTGAACGGCCACTCCTTTGCCCACCGGCGGACGGCCAACACCAACTTTGCCATCCTGGTGAGCAAGACGTTCACCGAGCCTTTCGACGACCCGATCGCCTACGGCAAGAGCATCGCCCGGCTGGCGAACCTTCTGAGTGGGGGAATCCTTGTCCAGCGCCTGCGGGACCTGGAAGCGGGGCGCCGCTCCAACGCCGAGCGGCTGGCGCGTTCGATCGTGAGGCCGACCCTGCCGAGCGCGACTCCCGGCGACCTGAACCTGGTGCTCCCCTACCGCTACGTGGTCAACATTCTCGAGTTCATCCACGCCCTCGATCAGGTCGCGCCGGGAGTGGCATCGCGGCACACCCTCCTCTACGGCGTCGAGGCCAAGTTCTACTCCAGCCGCCCTGAGCTCACGCCGCAGATGGAGACGGAGGTTCGCAACCTGTTCGCCTGCGGCGACGGCGCCGGAGTGACCCGCGGGCTGGTGCAGGCCTCTGCTTCGGGGCTGGTCGCCGCACGCGCGGCGCGGGCGCGCCTCGCTGGGAAGAGCTGAAGCGGGTCTGATCCCCCATCAGGGCCGGACGATACGGCCCCCTCAGCCCGGCCGGCTCGGATAGCCCGTGACCCGACGGATCTCATCATACAGCGGCTTGAGCCGCCGGTACATGGGCCTGTAGACCCGGCGGTACAGCGCGTCGTACAGGGCGTGGGCAGTCGGGTCCGGCTCAAACCTGCGCCCGATGCGGGTCATCTCCTTGACGGCTGCCTCGAATCCACGGTGAAGCCCGAGGCCCACCGCCGCATCGATGGCCGCTCCCAACCCCGAAGCCTCGTATATGTGCGGACGCGCCGCCGGCAGGCCAAAGACGTCCGCGGTGATCTGCAGGGCCAGGTCGCTCTGCGAGCCGCCGCCGCACACCCTCAGCTCGGTTATGGGCACCCCGCTCCGTGTCTCCGTGCGCTCCTTCCCCTCCCGCAGGGCATAGGCCAGTCCCTCGAGGATGGCGCGATAGAGGTGGGCGCGCGTGTGGACGTCCCCAAAGCCGATGATCGCCCCCTTGGCCTCGGGACCCGGCTCCTTGACCCCCGGCGACCAGAAGGGCTGCAGCGTAAGGCCGAGGGCTCCGGGGGGAACCTTCCGGGCCAGCTCCTCGAAGAGTGCCTCGGGCTCGACCCCCAGCTCGGCGGAGCGGCACCGCTCCGGGTGGCCAAACTCTTCCCGGAACCAGCTCACCAGCCAGTAGCCACGAAAGACCTGGATCTCCAGGCTGTAGGCTCCGGGCACAGCCGCGGGGTACGGGGGGATGAGCGGGATCACCTCCACATACC